>DASZUW010000083.1:0-4531 GCA_035547475.1 Solirubrobacterales bacterium | reverse complement strand
CTCATGGGGGTCACCGCCTGCCAGGACCCCCATGAGGCGCCCCGGACGCCCCGCCCGCATTCCGAACCGCTGTGGACGGCCCGAGCCGCCCCGCCCCCCGCCCACACTCCACCCGTCCAGTCCCGGCCCGCCGCTTTTTTGACTTTGGGCCATGCCGGGACGGGAAGGCGATGCTTAGCGTGCGAGCATGGCGACGACCGCGAACCCGGCCCGACCCTTTCCCGGCGCCGGCGTGCGCCCGCTGGATGCGGGGCACTTCGACGAGGCGTCCGCCAGACCGGCACCGCGCGCCCTCCCTACGCGACGGTGATGGACGCGCTCGCGCGGCGAGGCCTGGTGGAGCCGCGCGGGCGCGTCCGGTCGAACGGGCGGCGGAGCGGGTTGCCGGGCGGCGGGTGAGCGCGCCCGGCGGCCGGGTCCGCTAGATCGCCAGGTGATCCCCGGGCGGGATCACAAACTGGCTGACGACCAGCTTGGCGCAGAGTTTCGAGGTGCCTTCGCGGATGCGGTCGATGCGGACCTCGATCACGGCGGTGCTGCGGCCCGCGTGGAGGGGGCTCGCGTTGGCGACGATTTCGTCGCCGAGGCGGCCCGCGCCGAAGACGTTCAGCTTCAGCTCGATCGTGGTGAAGTCGTAGCCGGGCGGGATCGCGCGGAAGGTCGCCCACGCCGCGACGGTGTCGCCGAGCGCGGTCCAGACGCCGCCATGGACGAAGCCGCCGGGGTGGAGGTGGCGGCTCTCGACGACGATCCGCCCGCGGGCGTGGTCGTCCTCGATCTCCAGCGGTTCGATGCCGATGTCGGCAGGGAAGCTGCCGACCGCGAACTCGCGGATCTGCTCCGGTTTGACCTGGGAGAGGTCGGCCATGGGGTCGGTATGTAAACAAGAAGCGGCCCCACTTTGGGGCCGCTTCGTCACACAACGATCAATCGGGCAAGCTCAGACCCGTTCGACGATCATCGCCTTGCCCTGCCCGCCGGCCACGCACATCGTCTCCAGGCCGACCTGATGGTCGTCGGTCTCCATCGCGTTCAGCAGCGTCCCCATGATGCGGGCGCCGGTCATCCCGAACGGGTGGCCGAGGGCGATCGCGCCACCGTGAGTGTTCAGCTTCTCGAGCTCGATCCCGGTTTCGTCCATGATCGGGATCACCTGCGCGGCGAACGCCTCGTTCAGCTCCACCGTGTCGACGTCTGAGATCGTCATCCCGGCGCGGTCGAGCACCTTCTTGATCGCGCCGATCGGCGCGACGCCCATCAGCTCGGGCTCGTTGCCGTAGGTGGCCGCGGTGACGATCCGGGCGCGCGGCTTCAGCCCCAGCTCCCTGGCTTTCGTGTCGCTCATCAGCAGCACCGCGGCGGCGCCGTCGTTCAGCGGGCAGGAGTTGCCGGCGGTGACGCCGCCTCCGCCGAAGGCCTCGTCGAGTTCGGCCAGCTTCTCCAGCGTCGAGGACGCGCGCGGGCCGTCGTCCTTGGTCACCATGTTGCCGTCGACCTCGACCGGCACGATCTCGCGGTCGAAGAACCCGTCTTCCTGCGATTTGACCGCCAGTTCCTGGGAGCGCTGCGCGAACTTGTCCATGTCCTCGCGCTTGACGCCGTACTTGTTGGCGACGTTGACGGCGGTCAGGCCCATGTCGATGTAGGCGTTCGGCCGGCCGTTCTCGCCGGTCAGCGCCGGGTTGCGGTCGGCGACGCCAGCTGGCTCGGTGCGCTCGTTGAAGCGACTCACCCACTCGACCCCGACGGCGAGGTAGGCGTCGCCCTCGCCCGCCTTGATCGCGTTGCCGGCGTGGCGGATCGCGTCGAGGCTGGAGGAGCAGTAGCGGGAGACGGTGACGCCGTTCACCGTCTGCGGCAGCTTCTCGGAGAGCAGCGAGATGATCCGGGCGATGTTGAAGGCCTCGAGGCCCTGCGGCATGCCGACGCCGCAGAAGACGTCCTCGACGAGGGCCGGGTCGAGCTCGGGGTTGCGCTCCAGCAGCCGGTCGACCACGAAGGCGCCCATCTCGTCGGGGCGCAGCGAGGCGAGCGAGCCCTTGAAGGCGCGGCCGATCGGCGTGCGGATGGTGTCGACGATTACTGCTTCGGGCATCTCTGGCGCCTCCTTGGGCTGGTGCGGATCGACTGGCTTATGGTCTTGAACCGACGCGGAGCGTAGAGCAAACGGCCCGCCGGCTGATTGACTGGTCGGTCAACTTATTGTGGCATTTCGCACGTTTTGTCCTTTGAGCGTCGCGCATCTGGGGTACATTCGAGCGATCCAGCCCGCGGGGTGACGCGGGAAAACGCCGCGTCGCGGCAGGAAAGGAGGCCTCGACATGCCGGAGGGCTACTGCGTCAAAGAGCGCAAGAAAGTCGAGATCAAAGACGCCAAACAGGTGACGATGAAGAATGGTCGGCCCGCGATCCAGGGGGTCTGCCCGGACTGCGGGACGAAAATCTTCAAGATCGGCAAACTCGAGGCCTAGGCGGCTTCCGCGGGGCGGTGAACCGCGCCGCCCCGCCGTCCGTATCCCCCGGTCGAGATGACTCGGCCGGCACAGACGAGGGCACCGTGGCGGCGCTGACCCGCGAGCGCGACGTCCGCGAGGCCTACGCCGCGCACTCCGGCGAGCTCTACGGCTTCGCCGTGCGGTCGCTGGGGGACGCCGGGCTCGCCGAGGAGGCCGTCCAGGAGACGTTCCTGCGCGCCTGGAAGGCCGGCGAGCGCTTCGACCCCGAGATCGGCAGCCTGCGCACCTGGCTCTTCGCGATCCTGCGCAACGTGGTGATCGACCTCGGGCGCGCCCGGGCCGCCCGGCCACGCGTCGCCGAGGGCGGTGTCGAGCCCTCGGTCGAACCGCTGGAGCAGGCGCTCCTGGCCTGGCAGGTCGAGGAGGCGATGCGGCGGATCGGGGAGGATCATCGGCGGGTGCTGCTGGAGACCCACTTCCGCGCCCGTCCCTACTCCGAGGTCGCCGCCGAGCTCGGCGTGCCGGAGGGGACGATCAAGAGCCGCGTCTACTACGGGCTGCGGGCGCTGCGGGTCGCCCTGGAGGAGATGGGCTATGAGGACTGAGGACCACCGCGACTGGAAGCTCGCGCTCGGCGCCTACGCGCTCGGCGACCTGCCGCCCGACGAGCGCGCCGCCGTCGCCGCCCACCTGGAGGGTTGCGCGGAGTGCCGGGCGGAGCTGCGCGAGCTGGAGGGCGTCGCGGCGCTGCTGCCGCTCGCCGACCCGGCGCGGATCGAGCAGCCGCCCGTGCGCCCGCCCGCCGACCTCGGCGCCCGCATCGAGGCCCAGATCGCGGCCGAATCGGCCAGGGAGGGCCGCGCGAAGCGGCGGCGCCGCCTCCGGTTGGGCGTGGGCGGCGCCGTCGCCACGGCTGCCGTGGCCGCCGCGCTGGCCTTGGCGGTCCTCCCGGTCGGGGGTGGGGAAAGTTCGCCCATCCAGGAGGTCAAGTTCGCCTCCCTGCCGAAAGGGGTGAGCATCGACGCAACCCTCGAACCCCACGCCTTCGGCACCGAGATCGAGATGTACGTGAGCGGCGTCCGCTCCGGCACCCTCTGCCGCGTCTTCCTGCGCGACGCGAAGGGCCGGACGTACCCCGCCGGGAGCTTCCGTTACCGCTGGGGCGACGACACCGGCGCCGAGTTGAGCTCGGCGCTCGACCTCTCCCAGGCGACGGTGATCGGCGTGCACGCGGGCGACCGGACCTTCACGGCGCCGGTCGACCAGGCGACCGCGCTGATCGGTGGGGCGGGCAGCGACGCGACGTGACCCGCCGCCCGCTCGCGCTCCTCGCGGCGGCCATCCTCACCACCGCGGTCCTCGTCGGCTGCGGCGGCGGCTCGAGCAGCCCCACGACCACCTCGACCGCGGCGAAGACGACCACCCTCCCCGCCCCCAAGCCACCGCCCAACGCCGAAGAAGGCACGGTCTTCGTCTCCCTCGGCAGTGCCACCGGCCTCGGCGAGGTCCTCGTCGACTCCGAAGGGCACACCCTCTACGCCTTCACCGGCGGACGCTGCGACGGCGCCTGCGCCAAAGCCTGGCCGCCGCTCCTCGACGAAACCGGCGAACCCCAGCCCTCGAACGGCACCAGCGCCGCCCGCCTCGGCACGATCACCCGCCCCGACGGCACCCACCAGGTCACCTACGCGAACCACCCCCTCTACACCTTCTCCGGCGACCACCACCCGGGCGAGGCAAACGGCAACGGCGAGACCGCCTTCGGCGGCACCTGGACCGCGATCAAAGGCGACGGGAGGCCGGCGACGTAGACCGGCCAAGAGCGCCGGGGGGCGGGCGGCCCGGCCCGGGACGGACGCGGGACGGCGGGGGTTCGGGCCCTCGGAAGCTGGCGCCCGGGGGCGTCAGGGGCGGGGCAAGGGACGGCGAAGGGACGGGTCACGTCCCGTAGCGTGGTGTAGGAGCGCAGCGGACGGAATCGCGTGATCGACGAAGTTCCGGCCACCGCGGCGCCCATGATCGTCGGACCTTCCAAAGTTCGACGCAAAGGAGAGCACCACGATGGCCGAGAGCCA
>DASZUW010000082.1:0-11647 GCA_035547475.1 Solirubrobacterales bacterium | reverse complement strand
CTTCCCACGTTGATGGGCCGAATAGTCCTCTGGATGAGGACTTTTCGGCCCATCAACGTGGTGGCGGCGGGTGCATGGGGGGTTGCAGGGGTCTGGGGCGTTGGGGCGACGGTCGATGGAGGCTCTGCGGGCGTCGCGACGGGCGGGCGCGATTTTTCTGTCTTAGCGTTTGCTAACCTGCCGCCAACTTCCGCTGAATCTTTGCCAGATATCGCAGAGAGCGGGGGCCCAATCGGTTGGGGCGAATCGCGGCCGTTGCCGCGTAGCGCAGCTCTTTCAGCGCGAGCCCGTCAGCTAACCCCGCAAGCGCCCGGAAAGAGACATGAGCCAATTCCCCCCGCGCCGCAAGGCGACAACCGACTTAACGGGAGCCGCCCCGCTCGGGCGCTCCGTCACCTGGCTGTGCGCCGCGTTGCTGGCAGGCGCCCTCGCGGTGCTTGCCCTCGCCGTCGTCCCCGGCGCCCAGGCCTCGACCGGTGGTGCCGCCAGCGCCGCCCCGATCCCGATCGAAGCGACGCCCGGAGCACCGACCGCCACGACGGCCTTCGACGAAGCCGAACTGTCCTTCACCCCGCTCCGCTACGCCGGCGCCAGCTGGTACGGCGGCAAGACGATGTGGGGCCGCTCCACCGCCTGCGGCCAGGTCCTGCGCCCGTCGACGATCGGCGTCGCGAACAAGCGACTGCCCTGCGGCACGCCGGTCAAGTTCGTCTGGCACGGCAACTCGATCGTCGCCCCGGTGATCGACCGCGGTCCCTACGTCAAAGGCCGCGCCTGGGACCTCACCGCCGCCGCGGCCGAAGCCCTCGGCTTCGAAGGCATCGGGCGCATCCAGTACGCCGTCGCGATCGAATACGCGCGCGCGAACACCCGGTAGCCGCGCTCCGCCCTCCCGCCACCACCCCGCCGACCCCCTCGCACCGCCTCACCCGCTCGCGGCTCGGGCTAAAGTCCCCTGCTCAGCAGCCGTTTCAGAGAGGAGCCGAATCGATGCCGAGGACTTCCCGCCGTGCTGTCGCCGCCTCGTCGCGGAGGGTCCGCAGGGTCGCCGCCGTGCTCGCCGGCGCCGCCATGGCGCTGATCGTCACCGCCGCCGTCGCGAGCGCCGCGAGGGTGGAAAAGACGACGGTGACGCTCGGCGCGACCTCGGAGACGCCCGATCCCTCCTGCCCGAACATGCCCTGTCAGGCGGTCGGGAGCGTCACCGGCTTCCAGGTCTCCACGGATCAGACCAAGAACCCGTTCCTGGTCAGGACCGACGGGACGATCAAGTCGTGGACGCTGACCCTGGCGCAGCCGACCAACAGCCAGCGCAGCTTCTTCAACGGCTTCTTCGGCACCCCGCCGGAGGCGCGCCTGGCGATCATCCGCCGCGTCCCCGGCACGAATCCGCCGCGCTACAACCTGCGTCGGCAGGGCGCGGTGAAGGTGCTCTCACCGTTTCTCGGCCAGACGGTGAAGTTCGGCGCCTCGCTGAAGGTCGAACGCGGCGACATCATCGCCATCACGGTGCCGACCTGGGCGCCGATGTTCTCCCAGGAACTCAGCCCGAGCAACGTCTGGCGGGCGAGCCGCGAGGTCGGCGCCTGCACCAACTCCACCGAGATCCGCCAGGGGCAGCCGCAGGAAGCGCCGGGTAAGCGTGCGACCTACGGCTGCAAGTACTCGACGGCGCGGCTGCTCTACACGGCGACGCTGGTCGCGAAGCACTGACGCGCCGCCCTCGAAGGCGTCCCTGAACGGCAAAGGCCCGACGCTCCCGCGCCGGGCCCCGCGTCCGCTGCTCGATTCAGCGTCTAGGCGGCCGAGGGGAGGACCCGCGGCGTCGCCTGGTCCTGAGGGAGCGCCGCCGCGCTCGCGATCAGGGACTGGAACTCGTTGAGGGCCAGGTGGCCGACCGCCTCGAGGATCTCCTCGTCGGTCCAGCCGATCTCCCGCGCCTCCTCGTGGAGGTGGAGCGGCGGGGGACCTTCGGCGTCGAGCGCCTCCTTGAGGTAGAGGAGGAGCGCCGCCTCCTTCGGATCGGCGGAGGTGAAGGAGCGCGCCCGGGAGACCTCGTCGAGGCCGAGCCCGGCGCGGCGCGCCGACTTGGCGTGCTGGGCGATGCTGTAGCTGTCCTCGCGATGCTCGGCGACGGCCAGCGCGATCCGCTCACGGGTCGCCTGGGGGAGGACGCCGCCCCGCAGCTCGGAGCGCATGCGGGTGTAAGCGCGAAGGACGGCAGGAGCGCCGGCGAGGACGCCGACGAACTTGGTGACCGCGCCACCGGCCGCCTGGATGGACTTGATGAGCGGGGCGCTCTCGTCGGGCGCCGTCAGCTCGTCGTGGATCTGGAATCTGCTTACTGCCGTTTTTACCGTCACTTGCTTCTCGTCTCTGGCCTGCCGGCCGGGATTGTGGGCCTGGTCGGGACTTCTAGCGGGAAAATCCGCTTTACAGAGCCTTTACGTGGCCTTTACTTTACTTTGAGCCTCTTACTTACGTGTCGTAAGTTATACCGAGATGTCAGCAGCCTTTCAAGCCGGGCGAGCCGTCCGATCGGTACCCGCTATACGCCGATACGCACCACCGCGGTTCATTCGCCTATCGTTGCCGCCTTACCGCGCCCAGAGCCAAGGAGGCAACCGCAGAAATGGCAGACCGCCCGCAGACCGCCGAGGACGTGATCCGGCTCGTCGAGGACCATGACGTGCGCTTCGTGCGGCTTTGGTTCACGGACGTCCTGGGCCGGCTGAAGAGCTTCTCCGTCAACGCGTCGGAGCTCGACGACGCCTTCGAAGGCGGGATGGGATTCGACGGGTCCTCGATCACCGGCTTCAACCCGATCGAGGAGTCCGACATGCTGGCGGTGCCGGACCCGACGACCTTCGACCTGCTGCCGTGGCGCCCCGAGGAGCACGACGCGGTCGCGCGCATGTTCTGTGACATCCGCGTGCCCGGCGGCGGTCCCTACGAGGGTGATCCGCGCTGGATCATGCGCCGCGCCCTGAAGCGGGCCCAGGAGATGGGCTTCGACGCCTACAACATCGGCCCCGAGCTCGAGTACTTCTACTTCCGCTCGGCGACGCCGGAGAACGGCGTCCCGGAGGTCCTCGACGAGGGCGGCTACTTCGACCTGACGACGCTCGACGCCGGCTCCGACCTGCGGCGCGAGACCGTCCTCGCCCTGGAGAAGCTCGGCATCCACGTCGAGTACACGCACCACGAGGTGGGACCGTCCCAGCACGAGGTCGACATGCGCTACAAGAACGCGCTCGAGATGGCCGACGACTGCATGACCTACCGCATCGTCGTCAAGGAGTACGCGCTGAAGTACGGCTACCACGCGACCTTCATGCCGAAGCCGCTCTTCGGCGAGAACGGGTCCGGGATGCACGTCCACCAGAGCCTCTCGAAAGACGGCAAAAACGCCTTCTACGACGCGAACGACCAGTACTTCCTCTCGCCGGTGGCGAAGTCGTTCATCGCCGGTCAGCTGAAGCACGCGCGCGAGATCTCACCGCTCTTCGCCCAGTGGGTCAACTCCTACAAGCGGCTCGTGCCCGGGTTCGAGGCGCCGGTCTATCTGGCCTGGTCGCGCCGCAACCGCTCGGCGCTGATCCGCGTGCCGCTCTACCACCCCGGCAAGGAGGCGGCGACCCGCGCCGAGCTGCGCTGCCCGGACCCGGCCGCCAACCCCTACCTCTGCTTCGCCGCGATGCTGCAGGCGGGGCTCGAAGGCGTGGAGAAGGGCTACGAGCTGCCCGAGCCGATGGAGCAGAACCTCTACCACCTCTCCCAGGAGGAGCTCGCCCAGCAGGGGATCGAGCAGCTGCCCGCGACCCTTGGCGAGGCGATCGAGCTCGCCGCCGACTCGGAGCTGGTGCTGCGGACGCTCGGCGAGCACACCTTCCGCCGCTTCGTCGAGATCAAGCGCCAGGAATGGGACGACTACCGGGTGCAGGTCACGCCGTACGAGATCGAAAACTTCCTGCCGATCCTGTGACCAGATCCTGTTGATGGTGGAGGGGGCCTGATGCCGGAGCTGCACGTTCTGCGCGTCTTCTGTGACTCCTCCTGGGGCCACGGCAACCCCCTCGGGGTGTTCCTCGACGGTGGCGAAGTGCCGGATGCCCGGCGCCAGGCGGTCGCGGCGGAGCTCGGCTTCTCCGAGACGGTCTTCGTCGACGACGCCGCGTCCGGGCAGATGAGGATCTTCACCCCCGGCCTGGAGCTCGCGTTCGCCGGCCACCCGAGCGTCGGCACCGCCTGGCTGCTGGCGAGGGAGCGCGAGCCGGTCGCGGTCCTCCGGCCGCCCGCGGGGGAGGTCGCGGTGCGGACCGAGGGCGGCCTCACCTTCGTCGCCGCGCGACCGGAGTGGGGTCCCGCATGGAAGTTCTGGCGGCTCGAGGACGCCCTCGCCGTCGAAGAGGCCGACGGGCTGCCCGAGGACGAGGAGCTCGGGTGCGTCTGGGCCTGGATCGACGACGGCGAGGGCACGGTGCGGTCCCGCTGCTTCTCCTACGAGGACGGCGTCGGCGAGGACGAGGCGACCGGTTCGGCGGCGATCTGCCTGGCGGCGGAGCTGGGGCGGGCGATCGAGATCCGCCAGGGACGCGGGTCGCGCCTGGACGCGCGGCCGCTCGGCGACGGGCTCGCCGAGGTCGGAGGTCGCGTCGTCCTAGACGAGGTCCGCGAGTTCGCGCTCTAGCGCCGCCGGGTCGGTCACCGGCAGGTTGCAGGTGAAGCCCTCGCAGACGTAGGCGGCGGGCTCGCCGCCGATTTCGGTGCGGGCGTCGAGGAGCGGCGGTTCGGTGGCGCCCGCCGGGCCGCCGGCGACGACGACGTGGGGGCGGAAGTCGGCGCGGACGATGCCCTCCAGGGCGCTCAGGTCGGCGCCGACCAGGGCGACCTCGCGGGTCCCTGCAAGGTGGAAGTCGAGCGCCCGCAGGAGGTGGGCGAAGGAGTCGGGATGGGTGACGGCGGGGTCGCCGAAGAGGGCGAGGACGCCGACCGCGCCGTCGGCGAAGGCCCGTTCGCCGCTCAACGCGGCGAGGCGGAGGAGGCCGAGGGCGGCGGAGCTCTGGCCGGCGGGGATCGGATGGTCGCCGACCTCCTTGCGGCGGGCGATCAGCGACTCGTGGTCGGCGGAGGTGGAGAAGAAGCCGCCGCGCTCGGGGTCGCCGAAGCGGGCGATCATGGTTTCGGCGAGCTCGCGCGCCGCCGCGAACCAGCGCGGGTCGAAGCCCGCTTCGTAGAGGGCGAGGAGCGCCTCGACCATGAAGGCGTGGTCCTCGAGGTAGGCGTTCAGGTGGGCGCGGCCGTCCTTGTAGGTGCGTAGCAGGTTGCCGTTGCCGTCGCGCATCGTGCCGAGGATGAACTCGGCGCACTTCTCCGCCGCGTCGAGGTAGTCGGGTCGCCCCAGGACCGCGCCCGCCTCGGCGAGCGCCGCGATCGCCAGCGCGTTCCAGGAGCAGAGGCGCTTGTCGTCGAGGCCGGGGGGGACGCGCTCGGCCCGGGCGGCGAGGAGGGCGGCGCGCGCCGCGTCGAGCCCGGGCGGCAGCGGCGCGGCGGCGCCGTCGGCCAGGTGCAGGACGTTCTTGCCCTCGAAGTTGCCCGCCTCGGTGACGCCGTAGTAGGTGAGGATCGCGTCGGGGTCGGCGCGCCCGCCGCTCGCCCGGGCGCCGGCGCCGTCGCCCGCCAAAACGGCGCGGATCTCGGCCGGCGTCCAGACGTAGAACTTGCCCTCCTCGCCCTCGGAGTCGGCATCGTAGGCGGAGTAGAAGCCGCCCTCCGGACCGCGCATCTCGCGCAGCAGCCAGTCGAGCGTCTCCTCGCAGACCCGCCGATAGCGCGCGTGGCCGAGCACCTGGTAGCCGTGCAGGTAGGCGCGCGCAAGCAGGCCGTTGTCGTAGAGCATCTTCTCGAAGTGGGGGACGAGCCAGGCCGAGTCGACCGAATAGCGGGCGAAGCCGCCGCCGAGCTGGTCGTAGATGCCGCCTGAGAGCATCGCGTCGAGGGTGCGCTCGACGTGCTCGAGGCCCGTGCGGCGGCTCATCAGCAGCTCGAGCGCGGACGCGGGCGGGAACTTCGGCGCGCTGCCGAAGCCGCCGTTCGCCGGGTCGGCGCGCCCGAGCAGCGTCGCCACCGCTTCGTCGAGCTGCGCGGCGGCGGGGACGCTCGACGGCGCGATCTTCGCCAGCGCCTCCAGTCGCCCGACGGTGGTCGCGGCGCGCTCGCGGATCTCGTCGCGTCTGTCGCGGTAGGCCTCCAGCACCGCTTCCATCACCATGCGGAAGCTCGGCATGCCGCGGGCGGTGTCGGGCGGGAAGTAGGTGCCGCCGTAGAAGGGGACGCCGTCGGGGTCGAGGAAGACCGTCATCGGCCACCCGCCCTGGCCGGTGAACCCCTGCACCGCCTCCATGTAGATCGCGTCGACGTCGGGGCGCTCCTCGCGGTCGACCTTGATGCAGACGAAGTTCGCGTTCATGAAGGCGGCGGTGTCGGGGTCCTCGAAGGACTCGCGCTCCATCACGTGGCACCAGTGGCAGGCGGAATAGCCGACCGAGAGCAGGATCGGCGTGTCCTCCTCGCGCGCCCGGGCGAGCGCCTCCTCGCCCCAGGGATACCAGTCGACGGGGTTCTCGGCGTGCTGCAGGAGGTACGGACTGGTCTCGGCGGCGAGACGATTGCTCATCGATTTCAGGGTAATTCATCGCCGTCGCGGGAACTTCGGGTAGGTTCGGGCGTTAAGTGGGTGTGGATAGCAGCGGCAGGCGGGACGCCGCCCTCCAAGCGGTATTGGCGAAGTTGGAGCCGACGGACCGTCAAGTCGTCCTTGACGCGCTCGCCGCTGCCGAGAAGACCGAGACGGAGCTGCGTTACCTCGCCGACCACGATCCGCTCACGGCGCTGTTGAACCGGCGTGCCTTCCGTGCCCGTCTCGACACCTACGCCAACTTCTCCGCGCGCTACGGCGGGCGCGGCGCCGTGATGGTGGTCGACGTCGACGGCCTGAAGGCGGTGAACGATCGTCTCGGCCACCAGCAGGGCGACAACCTGATCCGCCGCGTCGCGGCGACCTTGCGCGAACGGGTGCGGGCCACCGACATCGTCGCCCGCCTGTCCGGCGACGAGTTCGCGGTGCTGATGCCGCAGACCGACGTCGAGGGGGCCGTGCAGCTCGGCGAAGACCTGCGCGTCGAGGTCGCCGACGCGTTCGCCGGCGACCCCGAGTTGGCCGGGGCGTCGATCAGCGTCGGGATCACGATGTTCGGGGCCGAGTCCGACGGTGGCGCCGAGGCGGTGCTGGCGGCGGCCGACCAGGCGATGTACCGGGCGAAGGCGGAGGGGCGCAACCGCATCGCGCTCTTCGAGGCGCCGGCCGAAGCGATGGCCGACGCGCGCCGGCTCACGACCAGCGCCAAGATCCGCAACGCCCTGACCCAGAACCGTCTGCGGCTGGCGACGCAGCCGATCGCGAGCCTAGCCGACGGGGCGATCGAACGCTTCGAGCTGCTCCTGCGGATGCGCGGCGAGATGGGCGAGCTGCTGCCGGCGTCGTCGTTCATCGGCGTGGCGGAGCGCACCGGCATGATCCAGGAGCTCGACCGCTGGGTGGTCGGCCAGGCCTTCGACCTGCTCGAGCTGCGCCAACGCGCCGGCGACCCGGTCCGCCTCCACGTCAACCTCTCGGGTGCCTCGCTCACCGACATCTCGGTGCTCGAATACATCGAGCGCCGCCTCGACGAAGGCGAGGTCGACCCGTCCCGCTGCACCTTCGAGATCACCCAGACCGCGCGGGTCGAGGACCTCGAGACAGCCGCCGCCTTCGCCGACCGCCTCACCGAGTTCGGCTGCGAAGTGGCGATCGACGACTACGGCGCCGGCTTCGGCCCCTTCGAGTACATCAAGCGCTTCCCCTTCGACGTGATCAAGATCGACGGCGCCTTCGTCCGCGACCTCGCCCACAACGACGCCGACCAGCTCACCGTCCAGGCGATCGTCGGCATCGCCCACGGCCTCGGCAAGACCACCATCGCCGAGTTCGTCGAGGACGAGGAGACCGCCGCCCTCCTCCGCGGCTACGGCGTCGACATGGCCCAGGGCTACCAGATCGGCGCCCCGGTCGGCCTCGACGAAGGGTTGCTGGAGGCGGGTTGAGGTTCGGCCGCTTCGGGCCGGCGCCCGGGCTGAGGGACGCAAGGCGTTGCGGCGGGCGCGGACCGTGCGTGTTGAGCGACTGCGACCTCCGCGCTGCAGTACTTACTGTCGTCATGGCGACAGTAAGTACTGCAGCGCGAAACAGAACCACCTAGGACTGCCGCTTCCTACCCCTCCCCCCGCAACTGCGCCCTCTTCACCTTCCCGGTGGTGGTCTTCGGCAGCTCCTCGACGAAGTCGACGATGCGGGGGGCCTTGTAGGGGGCCGTCTGGGCTCGGCAGTGGTCGATCAGCTCGCGGGTGAGGGCGTCGTCGGGGTCGCGGTCGCGGAGGACGACGATCGCGCGGACGACGTTGCCGCGCTCGGGGTCCGGGGCGGCGACGGCGGCGGCGTCGGCGACGGCGGGGTGGGTGAGGAGGGCGGCCTCGACCTCGGTCGGGCCGATGCGGTAGCCGGAGGAGCTGATGATGTCGTCGCCCCGGCCCTCGAAGAAGAGGTAGCCGTCGTCGTCTTCGCGGACGAGGTCACCGGTCGGCCACCACTCGCCTTCGAAGCGCTCTCCGTCCAGGTAGCGGGAGAAGAAGGTGGGGGAGGAGGCGGCGCGGAGCAGGAGCTCGCCGGCCTCGATGCGGACCTCCGTGCCCGGCAGCGGCTTGCCCATCGAGCCGAGACGCACCGGCTCGCCGGCGAGGTTCGCGGTCACCTGGCCGGTCTCGGTCTGGCCGTAGCCGTCGGCGGGCTCGAGGCCGGTCGCCTCGCGCCAGGCGCCGATCGTCTCCGGGTCGAGCGGCTCGCCCGCCGAGACCATGCGACGCAGGGCGGGGAGGGGACGCAGCGCGGTTCGCCGCGCCAGCATCCGGTACTCGGTCGGCGCCTGGCAGAGGACGTTGACGCCGAGCGCCTCGGCGAAGTCCAAGCGCTCGGCCGGGTCGAAGCGGCCGTCGTGGATCACCGCCGCGGCGCCGGTCAGCCAGGGCGCGAGGAAGACGTTGCGCGCCGACTTCGACCAGCCCGTCGCGGTCGTGCACCAGGCGAGGTCGCCGGGCCGCGAGCCGAACCAGTGCTCGGCCTGGACCCGCTGGCCGAACAGGTAGCGATAGGCGTGCACGACGCCGCGCGGGTCGCCGGTGGTGCCGGAGGTGAAGACGATCAGCGCCGGGTCCTCGGGGTCCATCGCGACGACCGAGGCGGGCGTCTCCTGCGGCCGGTCCTCGTCGAGGACGTCGGCCACCTCGGCCATCGTCATCGTCGGCACCCCGGCCGGCAGCTCCACCAGCAGCCGCTCCTCGCCGACGCAGAGCACCGGGTTCGCCGCCGCGACGCGCAGCTCCAGGTCCTTGCGCCGCAGCTGCGTGTTGCAGGGCAGCGCCACCGCCCCCATCCGCCAGCAGGCGAGCAGCGACAGCACCCACTCGATCCGGTTCCCGACCAGCGTCATCACCACGTCGCCGCGCTTGACCCCGCGCGCCGCGAAGGCCCCGGACAGCCCCGCCGAGGTCGCGATCAGTTCGCCGAAGTGCCAGTCCCGCCGGTTCGCCTCCCTGTCGATGGCCACGATCCCCAGCCGCGACGCCGGCGAGCGCTCCATCAGGTCGTCAACGATGTTCACGGCCCGCCAGTCTGCCGCAATCCGTGGTTGATGGGCCGAAAAGTCCTCTATAAGAGGACTTTTCGGCCCATCAACATCGTCAGCGGAGTTCGCTGGAGGACTTGCCGAGGAGTTGGCGGGCGACGATCAAGAGCTGGATCTGTTGGGTGCCCTCGAAGATGTCGAGGATCTTCGCGTCGCGGGCCCACTTCTCGAGCAGCTCGGTCTCGCCGAGGCCGACGGCGCCGCAGAGCTCGACACAGCCGAGGGTGACGTCGACGCAGGTGCGCCCCGCCTTCGCCTTCGCCATCGAGGCCTGCAGGGAGTTCGGCTTCGAGTTGTCGGCCATCCAGGCCGCCTGCAGGGTGAGGAGCCAGGCGGCCTCGTAGTCGGCCTCCATCTCGAGGAAGCGGGCCGCAGCCGCGGGCTGGGAGAGGGCCGGGGTGTCGTAGTCGATCTCGACCCCCGCCTCAGACAGCTGCCGGCGCGTCTCCTCCAGGGCCGCCCGGGTCACCCCGACCGCCATCGCGGCGACCAGGGGCCGCGTGTTGTCGAAGGTCTGCATCGCGCCCGCGAAGCCTTTCTCGACGTTGACCTCGGGGCTGCCGAGCAGCGCCTCTTTCGGCACCCGGCAGTTCTGCAGGGTGAAGTTGGCGGTGTCGGATGCTCGGATGCCGAGCTTGTGCTCGAGCCGGTCGAGCTTCAGGCCCGGGTTGTCGCGCTCGACGATGAACGACTTGATCGCCGCGCGGCCCTTGGAGCGGTCGAGCGTCGCCCAGACGACGATCAGGTCGGCCCGGTCGCCCGAGGTGACGAAGATCTTCTCGCCGTTCAGCACGTACTCGTCGCCGTCGAGCTCGGCCGTGGTGCGGATCGCGGCCGAGTCGGAGCCCGCTTCGGGCTCGGTGATCGCCATCGCCGCCCACTTGCCGCCGTAGCGCTCGAGCTGCTCCTCGGTCGCCACCGAGGCGATCGCGGAGTTGCCGAGGCCCTGGCGCGGCATCGACAGCAGCAGGCCGACGTCACCCCAGCAGAGCTCGATGATGCCGAGCACGGTGGAGAGGTTCGAGCCGTTGCGGTTCTCGCCCGGGTCGGAGCCGTTGGTGGAGCGCCGCACGCCGGCGGCGCCGGCGCCGCCCAGGTCGGAGCCCTCGTTCATGCCGTCGATCAGCGACGCGAGCATGTCGAGCTCTTTCGGGTAGGTGTGCTCGGCCTCGTCGTATTTGCGCGAGATCGGGCGGAACACCTCGGTCGCGACCTGGTTGGCCTGCGTCACGAGGGGCTTGAACTTCTTCGGGATCTCGAGGTTGATCATGGTGTCTCTCTTTCGCTCGTCGGCGGCGACGCCTAGACGAGCAGGGCGCCCTCCATGACGCCCGCGGATCGCAGGTCGCGGTACCAGCGCTCGACCGGGTGCTCCTTGACGAAGCCGTGGCCGCCGAGCAGCTGCACGCCGTCGGAGCCGATCTTCATCCCATGGCGGGCGCAGAGCCGGCGGGCGAGCGCCGCCTCGCGGGCGAAGTCGACGCCCTGGTCGGCGCGGGCCGCCGCCCGGTAGGTGGCGAGGCGCATGCCGCTCGACTCGATGCCGATGTCGGAGACGGTGAAGGCGACGCCCTGGCGGTTGGAGATCGGTTCGCCGAAGGCCTGGCGGTCGTTCACGTAGGGGATGACGTAGTCGAGGACCGCCTGCGCGGTGCCGACCGACAGCGAGGCCCAGGCGATCCGCGCCCGGCTCACGCACTCGACGTAGTCGGAGCGCCGCCCCTCGCCGAGGATCGCGGTGGCGGGGACGCGGGCGCCCTCGAGGATCAGTCTGCCGGTGGCGGCGGGACGGAGCCCCATCGCCGGCTCGTCCTCGATCGACAGTCCGCCCGTCTTCGACTCGACGACGAAGAGCGCCGGCCCGATGCCCT
>DASZUW010000081.1:0-14426 GCA_035547475.1 Solirubrobacterales bacterium | reverse complement strand
TGAGGACGTGATCGGACGTCCGGTGCGCGAGGTGCTGGGGCTCGACTGGATCGACTCCGGCGACGGCGGCCCGGAGGCCGACACCGACGGCAACGGCAAGACGGATCCGATCGAGACCTCGCTCGAGTGGGGCGTGCGCTCGCTCGGCAAGCGCGTCTCGGTGAACGCCGAGGGCGATCTGCCCGCCAAGGCGGTCGCCGACGTCTTCCCCGCCTATGACGACGACGGCGGGCTCTTGCTTGTCCTGACCCCGGAGGGCTAAGTGGGCTCCAGGCGGCAGCACGTCTTCGTCCTGCTGTTCGTCCTCGCCTTGGTGGCGATCTCCGCGATCGTCATCGCGTCCAAGGAAACGAAGCTCGGCCTCGACCTGCAGGGCGGCCTCCAGCTGGTCTACGAAGGCCAGCCGACCGGCACCGCCACCGAAGTCTCCGGTGAAGACATCGAAGACTCGATCAACATCATCGAAAAGCGGATCAACAACCTCGGCGTGTCCGAGGCGGAAGTCGCGCGACTCGGCGACAAGAACATCACCATCGGCCTGCCGGGCGTCACCGACGCCAACCGCGCCGCCGAACAGGTCGGCACGACCGCGCAGCTCTTCTTCTACGACTGGGAGCCGAACCTGCTCGGCCCAGAGCGCGAAATCGGCGGCCACCCCGGCCAGCAGCCGCCGCCCGAAGCAGTCAAAAAACTCGAAAAAGAATGGGAAGAAGCCGGGCGCAACCCGAAAAGCTTCGAGAACGGCACCCTGATCGCCTCGGGCGCCTTCCCGAACGCCTACCAGGCGGCCCTGCTGGCGGCGAAGCAGAAACCGAAAACCAAAGCCGAATGCGAAAAATGCTCGGTCGCGAAGCCGCGCTACTACCTCTTCGAAAAAGCCGCGCCGCACAAACTGCTCGCCGGCCCTGAGCTGAACGAAAAAGACCTCTACGAATCGCCGACCGGCGAAACGCTGTCGAAAAAAGGGACGACCGTGATCGAAATTCCGGCCGGGACGGTGCTCGTCTCCGAACTCCCGGTCGACGAAAGCGGCAAGGTCGACGAAACCGCCAAGCCCGGCTGGTTCGCGCTGAACGACGAATACGCCCTTTCGGGCGACGAAATCACCGAACCGAAGCAGGAATACGCGCAGGGCTCGGGCGAACCGAACGTCGCCTTCAAATTCACCGACCAGGGGCGGGAAAACTTCCAGAACGTCACCCGCAAGATCGCCCAGCGCGGCCAGTCGCAGGCGATCGGCCCGGTGAGCGGCGAAGAAGCGGCGGCCCTCTCCGGCCACTTCGCGGTCATCCTCGACAACGAAGTCCAGAGCCGCCCGATCATCAACTTCTCCGAAAACCCGGACGGCATCGACGGCCGCCAGGGCGCCCAGATCTCCGGCGGCTTCTCCGGCGAACACGGGCTCGAACAGGCGCAGGAACTGGCGACGACGCTGCAGATCGGCGCCCTGCCGATCGAACTGCACCTGATCTCCGAGACGCAGGTCTCGGCGACGCTCGGCTCGCAGGCCCTCCACAACGGCGTCAAGGCGGGGATCATCGGCCTCGCCCTCGTCGTCATCTTCCTGCTCTTCTACTACCGCTTCCTCGGCCTGATCGCGGTCACCGCGCTGGCCGCCTACGGGGTCATCTTCTTCGCCCTGATCAAACTGATCCCGATCACGCTGACCCTGCCGGGGATCGCGGGCCTGGTGCTGACGATCGGCGTCGCCGCCGACTCCAACATCGTCATCTTCGAGCGAATAAAGGAGGAGGTGCGCGCGGGCAGATCGATGCAGAGCGCGATCGCCGCCGGCTACAAACGCGGGATCTCGACGATCGTCGACGCGAACGTCGTCACCCTCCTCACCGCCTTCATCCTCTTCGTGCTGGCGACCGCCGGGGTGAAGGGCTTCGCCTTCACGCTCGGCGTCGGCACGATCACCTCGCTGCTCACCGCGGTCGTCTTCACCCAGGCGCTGCTCGGCACGATGGGCAACTCGAAACTGCTGCGCTCGCGCAGCGCGCTCGGGGCCGCGGGCGAGGGCCGCAAGTGGCACTTCGACTTCATGGGGGCGAGCCGCTGGTTCTTCACCCTCTCCGGGGTCATCCTGATCGTCGGCGCGGTGGCGCTCTCCACCAAGGAGCTGAACTTCGGCATCGACTTCGAGTCCGGCACGCGGATCACCGCGGCGCTGGAAAAGCCGACCGACGAGAGTGGGGTTCGCGAGAGCCTCGACGAAGCCGGCGTCAGCAACGCCGAGGTGCAGCAGGTGACGGTCCCGCACTTCGGCTCGAACGTCTTCCAGATCGAGTCGGCGCAGCTGCAGCCGGGCGAAGTCCACGCCGTCGAAAAGGAACTCGCCGCCGACTACGGCGTCGCCAAGGAAGGCTTCGAAAGCACCAGCGTCGGGCCGACCTTCGGCAACCAGGTGGCCGAATCCGCGGTCAAGGCGCTGATCTTCTCGCTGCTGGTGATCCTGATCTACGTGGCGCTGCGGTTCGAGCCGAAATTCGCGGTGCCGGTCCTGATCGCCCTCGCGCACGACATCCTGATCACCGGCGGCGTCTACGCGCTGACCGGCAAAGAAGTGTCGAGCGGGACCGTGGCGGCGTTCCTAACCATCTTGGGCTACTCCCTCTACGACACGATCATCGTCTTCGACCGAATACGAGAGAACATGCCCCGCATGCCGCGAGCCGCGTTCTCGCAGATCGTCAACCGCTCGATGAGCGAGGTCCTGACCCGGTCGCTGGCGACCAGCTTCTCGACCCTGCTCGCGGTCCTGTCGCTGCTGATCTTCGGCACCGCGACGCTGCAGGACTTCGCCTTCGCGATGCTGATCGGGATCGCCTCGGGCACCTACTCGTCGATCTTCATCGCCTCGCCGGTGCTGACCGCGTGGAAGGAACGCGAGCCGCAGTTCATCCGCCGGCGCCTGCGGATCGCCGAGGTCGAGGGCGGGCTCGTGCCCGCGTTCGCCGACGACGTCCAGGTCGCGAAGCTCTCCGACGACGAGGAGACCGAAGCCGAGATCGCCGCCGACATCGAGCGCGAAGCGCCGCTGGCGGAGGCGACGCGCGCCGAGCGCCGGCGCCGCCTCGGCCGCGGCCGCGCGGCCCCCAAGGAGGCGGTCGAGGAGGTCGAGTCCGCCGAGGCGACCGAGGCAACGGAGGGCGCCGAGGCGCCAAGCGCGCCGGAGGCCGACAGGGCCCCGGCGCGGGCGGGGCGCGGCAACGGGTCCGCCGCCAACCCGGAATCGGCGGAGCGGCGCAAACGCAACGAAGAACGGCGGGCGAAACGCGCCCAGCGACGCAAGGGACGGCGGCGATGAGCGAGGTGAGCGACTGATGGCGATCCTGGTCTGGCTGACGATGGGCATCGCCCTCTGGCACTTCACGGTCTTTTTGCCCGACCGCTTCTGGCAGGGAATCGTCGGCGCCTTCGTCGGCGCCGTGGCGGGCGCCCTGATCGTCGGCGCGATCATCCTCGCGATCGACGGCCAGAGCCTCGGCAACACGACGATCGGCACCGCCCTCTCGGCGATCCCCGGCGTCGCGCTCGGCCTCGGCGTGGTGTGGCTGATCGGCAGCCGCGAGGCCCACCTCGACTGAGGACCTGATCCAAGCGTCGTTCCAGGGAATTTGCGGCGGGCCGGCGGCGTTTTGCCGCCGCGCGTCGACCTAGCCTGGTTGCGTGCCGGAATCCGCCAAGGCATTCGCCGCCGATCCATATGACTTCGCCGAGGCGCGGGCCGTCGCCGAGGAGCTCGGGCTGAGCCGCCCGGTGGCCGTGACCCTGGTCCGCCGCGGCTACCGGACGCCCGCGGAGGCGCGCGCCTTCCTCGCCGCCGAAGAGTCGCACCCGCCCGACGCCTTCGAGGGCATGGGCGAGGTCGTCGGCCTGATCTGGGGGGCGATCGAGGCCGGCGAGCGGATCACCGTCCACGGCGACTTCGACGTCGACGGGGTGAGCGCGACGGCGCTGATGATCTCGACCCTGCGCGGGCTCGGCGCCGATTGCGACTGGCTGATCCCCGACCGGATCGCCGACGGCTACGGGCTGAGCTCCCCGAACGTGGAGAAGCTCGCCCGGCGTGGGACCGGCCTTCTGATCACGGTCGACTGCGGCGTCACCGCGGTCGAGCAGGTGAAGCAGGCCCAGGACCTGGGGATGGAAGTGATCGTCACCGACCACCACCAGCCGGGCGAGGAGCTGCCGCCGTGCCTGATCCTCCACCCGCAGGTGAGCGGCTACCCGTTCGAGTCGTTGTGCGGGACGGCGGTCGCCTGGAAGCTCGCCTGCGCGCTCCGCGACGGCTCGGCGCCGCCGGAGGCCGACCTCGACCTGGTGGCGCTGGCGACGGTCGCCGACGTGGTCCCGCTGGTCGGCGAGAACCGCTCGCTGGTGAAGCGCGGCCTCGCCGAGCTGCGGCGGACCCGCCGGGTCGGCCTGCGCGCGCTGATGGAGGCGGCGAGGGTCGACCCCGCTCGACTGGACGAGGGGGACCTCGGGTTCCGCCTCGCCCCGCGCATCAACGCGGCCGGCCGCCTCTACCGCGCCGACGCCGGGGTCGAGCTGCTGCTTTGCGAGGACGAGGAGCGGGCGAAGCAGATCGCCGCCGAGCTCGGCCGGGCGAACGCGGAGCGGCGGGCGACGGAGCTCGAGGTCGACGCGGCCGCCGAAGCGGCGCGCCGCGAGCTGCCGGAGGAGCTGAAGGAGGCCAACGGGTTGGTGCTGGCCGGCGAGGGATGGCACCCCGGCGTGGTCGGGATCGTCGCCTCGCGGCTGGTCGAGCGCCACCACCGCCCGGTCGTCGTGATCTCGCTCGACGGCGAGGGGGGAGGGCGCGGCTCCGGTCGCGGCATCCCCGGCTTCGACCTGCACGCGGCGCTCGCGGCGTGCTCCGAGCACCTGGAGAGCTTCGGCGGCCACAAGGCCGCGGCGGGGCTGTCGATCAGGGCCGCGAACGTGGAGGCTTTTCGCCGGGCCTTCGCCGTCCACGCGGGCGAGGTCCTCGGCCCGGAGGACCTGCGGCGCACCGAGCGGATCGACGCGATGGTCGGCGGGGTGGGGCTGGGTCTCGACCTCGCCGAAGAGCTGGGACGGCTCGCCCCGTTCGGGATGGGCAACCCGGGGGTGCGGCTGATGGTGCCCTCGGCGCGGGTGACCGACGTGCGGACGATGGGCGAGGAGGGCAAGCACGCGCGCTTCAGCCTCCACAGCGGCTCCCATCGCGCGCTCGGGGTCGCCTTCGGCCGCGCCAGCCTCGGCGTCGACGACGAGGACACCTTGGACGCCGCCGTGCGCCTCGAGGTGAACCACTGGAACGGCGCGGTCGAGCCGCGGGTCGTGCTGCGCGAGGTGTACCCGCTCGAGGTCGACGCCGACGCCCTGTCCCCGCACCCGTGCGACTGCGGGGACGCGGAGTGGTGGGCGCGCTTCGAGGCCGAGCTCGGTCGTGAGCTGGAGCCCGGCGCGGCGGGCGTGGAGCGAAACTCGGTCATGGACCGAGGAAGCCTCCACGGCAGCGCCGAGATCGCGCGACGCCACGTTGTGACCCATGCGAGCTCCTCACCGACCGCGACGATCGCCGAGCTCGTGTCGAGCGGGGCCGGGGTGCTGGCGGTCGCCGCCGACGCCTCGCGGCGGGCGGCGCTCGCCAACGGGGCGACGGGGCTCGCCCGCTTCAACGGCGGCGCGGCGCTCGTCGCCTGCCATCGCTGCGGGGCCGAGACGGTGGCCGGGCTGGCGGCGCGCGGGCGGAGCGGCCTCGCCCTCGTCGACTACGCGGCCCTCGCGATGGCCCCCGACCTCGCCGCCTCCTTCGAGCACGTGGTCCTCGTCGACGCCCCGCGGACGGCGCTGGACGTCGAGCGGGTCACGACGCCATTCGGCCCGGGTTCCGCCTCGGGCGAGGGCGCGCCTCCCCTCGCTCCGCCGGGCGCGGCCGACAAGGCGGCGCTGCTGGAGGTCGCCCGGGCGGCGATGCTGGCGGCCGAACGGGACGAGCCCGGCCCCGAGGCGGCGAGCGATCGACGCCGCCCCGGCTTCCTCCACCCGCTCTTCTCCGAGGCCGAGCGGGAGTTCGCGCTCGGCGTCCTCGGCCGCCAGGCACCCTCGCGGGAGACGATCGCCGGCGTCTTCCGGGCCCTCCGCGCGGCGGGCCGGGCCTCGGGCGCCGAGCTCCGCGCCGCGCTCGCCGGACCCGGTCCGCACCCGCTCGCTCCCGAGACCGCCGCGCGCTGCTTGCGCGTATTGCGGGAGCTAGGGCTCGTTGCGGGTGACACGAGTGCGGGCGAGGGCTCGGTCGGCGTCGTATCCTCTGAAGGGACCGACCTGGAGCGCTCCGCGGCGTTCCGGATCTACAGCAAAGAGCATTCGGAGGCACGGTCATTTCTGCAGAGCCAAAACTTTCGGTAGAGCGCAAGGAGCTGCTCGGCGACCTGTTCGCGGTGATCGAGGAGTTCGACTCCGCGCACGAGGAGGCTCCGGGCGCTCTCGGCGGTGCCGCTGTGGCGGTCGCGACGATCGACCGCGAGAAGGTCGAGCGGGCCTTCGAGTTCGCCTGCGAGCGCCACGCCGACCAGAAGCGCTATTCCGGCGACGAGTTCATCACCCACCCGGTGGGCGTCGCCCAGATCTGCGCCGGGATGCGGCTCGACACCGACACGCTCTGCGCGGCGCTCCTCCACGACACCGTCGAGGACACCAGCGCCACCCTCGAGGAGGTCCGCGAGGAATTCGGCGACGAGGTCGCCCAGCTGGTCGACGGCGTCACCAAGTTGACCGGGATGAACTTCGAGAGCCGCGACGAGCGCCAGGCCGAGAACTACCGCAAGATGATGGTGGCGATGGCCACCGACGTCAGGGTGATCCTGATCAAGCTGGCCGACCGCCTGCACAACATGCGCACGCTCGGCGCGCTGCCGAAGCAGAAACAGACGCTGAAGTCGCACGAGACGCTGGAGATCTACGCGCCGCTCGCGCACCGCCTCGGGATCCACGCGATCAAGTGGGAGCTCGAGGACCTCGCCTTCGCCACGCTCCACCCGCGCAAGTACGCGGAAATCAAACAGCTCGTCGCCCAGCAGCGCGACGAGCGCGAGAGGTACGTGGCCGAGGCGGGCGAGTTCCTCGCCGAAGAGCTGGAGGAGGTCGGCATCCAGGCCGAGATCTCCGGCCGCGCCAAGCACTTCTACTCGATCTACACGAAGATGGCGAAAAAGGGGCGCGAGTTCAACGAGATCTTCGACCTCACCGCGATGCGGGTGATCGTCGGCTCGGTGAAGGACTGCTATGGCGCGATCGGCGTCATCCACTCGCTGTGGAAGCCGTTGCCCGGGCGCTTCAAGGACTTCGTCGCGATGCCGAAGGCCAACATGTACCAGGCGCTCCACACGACGGTGATCGGGCCGGAGGGCAAACCGCTGGAGATCCAGATCCGCACCGAGGAGATACACAAACTCGCCGAGTACGGCATCGCCGCCCACGTCGCCTACAAAGAGGGCGGCCACGGCGACC
Source organism: Solirubrobacterales bacterium (assembly GCA_035547475.1). Lineage (GTDB taxonomy): Bacteria > Actinomycetota > Thermoleophilia > Solirubrobacterales > 70-9 > VAYN01. Next base: position 6,923 of record DASZUW010000081.1, on the reverse strand, counting down.
CGCAGCGGGAGAAGATGACCTGGCTGCGCCAGCTGGTCGAGGCGGAGGGCGAACAGGACCCGACCGAGTTCCTCGAATCGCTGAAGGTCGACCTCTTCGAGGACGAGGTCTTCGTCTTCACCCCGAAGGGCGAAGTGAAGAACCTCTCGGCGGGCTCGACGCCGCTCGACTTCGCCTACGCGGTCCACACCGACGTCGGCCACAGCTGCGTCGGCGCCAAGGTGAACGGCGCGATCGTGCCGCTCCACTACCAACTGCGCTCCGGCGACATCGTCGAGGTGCTGACCGCGAAGCAGAAGCGCGCGCCGTCGCTGGACTGGCTGAAACTAGTGCGGACCAGTCGCGCCCGCAACAAGATCCGCGCCTGGTTCAAAGAGGAGCGGCGTGAGGACGCCGAGCGCGACGGGCGCGAGGGCCTCGAAGAGGCACTGAAGAAGCGCGGCGTGCCGATGCAGAAGGTCGCCGGGTCGGCGCTGCTCGCCGACGTCATCCGCGAGATGGGCTTCCGCAAAGCGAGCGAGTTCTACATCGCCCTCGGCCAAGGCAAAATCTCCACCAAGACCGTCGTCAACAAAGTCCTGCAGCGGCTCAAAGCAGGCGAGTCGGTCGAGGACGACCTGCGGCCCGCGACCCAGCACTCTGACCGCGCCCGCCGCACCAAGGACGCCTCCAACTACGGGATCGTGGTGAAGGGCGTCGACAACGTCGCCGTGCGCCTCGCCAAGTGCTGCCGCCCGGTCCCCGGCGACGACATCGCGGGGTACGTCAGCCTCGGCCGCGGGATCACCATCCACCGGGCCGACTGCAAGAACGTGCAGGCGCTCAAACGGGCGCCCGAGCGCTTCGTCGACGTCGGCTGGGAAGGCGACAACGAGGCCTCCTACCGGGTCGAAATCCAGATCGACGCCTACGACCGGACCCGGCTTCTCGAGGACCTCTCGCGCACCTTCTCGGAGGGCGGCATCAACATCATCGGCGCCACCTGCACCACCAACCATCCGATGGTGAAGAACAGGTTCGTGATCGAGGTCGGCGACACCGAGCAGCTCAAACACTGCATCAGCCGCCTGCGCAACGTCGAGTCGGTCTTCGACGCCTACCGGATCACCCCGACCGCCTGAGCCGATCGGGCTGACGATCGCCGTCACCGGGCCGACCGGGGAGATCGACGCGGTGGGGGAGATGGCACGGCGCCCCTTCGACCCCGCACGTCCCACCGCCCTGGTCCCTTCCGCTGTTCCTTATGGGCCTGTGAGGACCATAAGGAACAGCTGGACGTGGACGTCACAGCCTGTCCGGACGGCCGCCGGCCGAACCTTCAGGCGATGATCGTCAGCGCGCCGGGCTCGATCCCGAGCTCGACCCGGGTGCGTTCGCCGATGTAGTCGCCGTCGACCTGCAGCTGGAAGGGGCGGGGGGCGCCGGAGCGGTCCTCGGAGATTGACTCGATCCTGGCTTTGGTGGCGCCCTCGAAGCCGACGATCTGGCGGTGGCGGACGGCCGGCTTGCGGGCGGAGAAGAGCTTGGGAAGGAGGGTCGGCATGTCGCGCTGGGCGGCGCGTTTGAGGACGGCCAGGGAGAGGGTGCCGCTGTCGATCGCGACCTTCTCGTTGACGTAGACCGGTTTGGTGGAGAAGTAGGTGAAGGGATCGGAGTTCTGGGTGATGGCGGTCACGCCCTCGACGGCGGGGTGGTCGTCGACCGCGACGCGCAGGCGGACCGGGCTCACGAGGTACTTGCGGTAGAAGGCCGAGACGCCCGCCCAGCTGTAGAACCAGGGGCCGAAGCGCGCCTTCAGCTTGGGGCGGGAGTCGACGCGTTTGACCACGGTGGCGTCGATGCCGGCCCCGCAGGCGAAGACGAAGTAGCGGTCGTCGACCCGGCCGAGGTCGACCTTGCGCGGCTCCCACTCGTCGGCCAGGGAGAGGAGGTGCTCGGTGGCGTCGACGACGTCGTTGGGGATGCCGAGGCTGCGGGCGACGACGTTCGCCGACCCGCCGGGCAGGATCGCCATCGGCATGTCGGTGCCGGCCAGGCCGTTCGCCACCTCGTTCAGCGTCCCGTCGCCGCCGAAGGAGACGACCACGTCGTAGCCGCCGTCGCGCGCCTCGCGCCCGATCTCGGTCGCGTGGTTCTGCGCCTCGGTCGCCACCGCCTCGACCTCGTAGCGCCCCTGCAGCGCGTAGACGACAAGGTTCCGCAACCGATCCGACACCGTCGTCGCGTACGGATTGACGATGATCAGCATCCGCTTCTTCGCCGGTTTCCCGGACCTGCGCGCGCCGAACGAGACCATTCGGGTCGGGAGCCTACGCGACCGCTTCGTAGCGGATCACGGCGCCGTCGTCGACCTCGCGGACGCGGCCTTCGTCCTCGAGCAGGTCCATGTGGCCGATCACCTCCGACAGGGTGAGGAAGGCCTGGGTGACGGCGATGTTGCCCCACATCGACTGGGCCAGCTCGTAGCCGGAGCGCGGGCCCTCGGCGAGGAGGCGCAGGAGTTTCTCCTTGCGGCGCTCGGTGGAGGCAAACCGGGTGTCGATCAGGGCGCGGTGGTCGTCGATCGGCTCGCCGTGGCCGCCGAAGAGGAGCGAGCCGTCGGGGAGCTCGCGGGTCTTCGCCAGCGAGTCGAGGTAGGCGGTGAGGGAGCGCGTGCGCCCGGGCGAGCCGTCGAGCGGGCGGCTGATCAAGGGATTGGAGGAGATGTGGGGGAGGAGGTGGTCGCCGACGAAGCCGAACCGGCGCTCGGCGTCCCAGAAGACGGTGTCCATGACGCTGTGGCCGGGGCGGAAGAGGACTTCGAGCCGGCGGCCGGCCAGCTCCACCACGTCGCCGTCGGCGAGGGGGCGGGTGATCTGGACCGGCGCGCCCCAGCCGCGGAAGGTGGAGGACACCGACTGCAGCGCGAGCGCGATCTCCTCGGGGATGCCGCTGCGCAGCATCAGCCCGACCGCGAACTCGTCGTCGGCCTCCGCCTCGGCGTCGTAGTTGGCGAGCCGCTCGGTGGCGGCGCCGAGCGCCGCGACCTCGGCCCCGGAGTGCTCGACCACAATCTCCGCCAGCCCGATGTGGTCGGCATGGTTGTGGGTGAGGAGGACGAGGCCGATGTCTTCGATCGAGTGGCCGTGGGCGGCGATCGACTCGCCGAGCACGTCGAGCCCACGGCCGGAGTTCGGCCCGCCGTCGATCAACGTCAACGGGTCGTCCTCGATCAGGTAGGCGTTGACCTTGCCGACCGCGAACGGGGTCGGCACCGGGAGTCGGTGGACGCCCGCCAGCGCGGCCTGCTCGAGCGCCTCCTCGGGAGTCGTCGTCACCCGCGGATCAGCTCCAGGACCTCGTCGCGCCGCCGTTCCATGTCGGCGCGGGAGACCAGCGACTCGAGGTTCAGCCGCAGGAGCGGCTCGGTGTTCGAGGGGCGCACGTTGAAGTGCCAATCCTCGTAGTCGACCGAGACGCCGTCGAGCTCGGAGATCTTCCCGTCGGAATAGCGCTCGCGGATCTCCTCCAGCTTCGCCGCCTGGTCGGCGACCTCCGAGTTGATCTCGCCGGAGATGAAGTACCTGGCGCGGAACTCCTCCATCAGGTCGCCGATCGTGCGCCCCTCCCGCGAGAGCAGCTCCAACATCAGCAGCGCCGGGATCGTCCCCGAGTCGGCGTTCCAGAAGTCGCGGAAGTAGTAGTGGCCGGAGACCTCGCCGCCGAACGCCGCGTGCTCCTCGCGCATCCGCGCCTTGAAGAAGGCGTGGCCGACGCGCGAGAGGTCCGCGCGCCCGCCCTCGGCGGCGACGAGGTCGGGGACGGCGCGGCTCGAGCGGGGGTCGTAGAGGATCGTCGCGCCCGGGTTCTTCGCCAGGACCTGCCGCGCCAGCAGCGCGCAGACGAAGTCGCCGTCGCAGAACTCGCCCGCGCCGTCGATGAAGAAGCAGCGGTCGGCGTCGCCGTCCCAGGCGATGCCGAGGTCGGCGCCGGCCCGGCGCACCCGGTCCATGATCATCCGCCGGTTCTCCTCCAGCAGCGGGTTCGGCTCGTGGTCGGGGAACTCGCCGTCCGGCTCGAAGTACATCTCCTCCAGCTCCAGCGGCAGCTTCTCCAAGATGGGGCCGATCATCGGCCCGCCCATCCCGTTGCCGCCGTCGACCACCACCTTCATCGGCCGCACCGCGGCCGGGTCGATGAAGCCGAGCGCGTGGGCGCGGTACTCGTCCCAGACGTCGACCTCCTCGCAGTCGCCGCCGCCCGGCGCGTCGCCGAGCCCGGCTTCGATCGCGGCCTTCACTTCGCCGATCCCGGCATCGTCGGAGAGCGGCAGCGCTCCCTCGCGGACGAGCTTCACGCCGGTGTAGGCCTTCGGGTTGTGGGAGGCGGTGACCATCGCGCCGCCGTCGAGCTCCCGCGAGCCGACCAGGTGGTAGAGCATCTCGGTCGCGACCATGCCCGCGTCGAGGACGTGGGCGCCCTCGGCCGTCATCCCGTCGCGGACGCCGCCCGCCATCCGCGGCGCCGTCAGGCGCATGTCGCGGCCGAGGCCGATGCGCAGATCGCCGGCGGGCTTTTCACGCAGCCCTGACAGGACGCGCACGAAGGCGCGCCCGATGTCGCGAGCCGTGCCCTCGTCCATCTCCTCGCCGTAGATGCCGCGGATGTCGTAGGCCTTGAAGATGCCCGGGTTCAGCTCCATGACGCCCCCTTCAGCACGGAGTAGCTCTGCTCGATCGTCTGCGGCATCACTTTCGTGTCGGCGATCACCGGCATGAAGTTGTTGTCCCCGGACCAGCGCGGCACCACGTGCATGTGGATGTGGTGCTCGACCCCGGCGCCCGCGATCCGTCCCTGGTTGAAGCCGACGTTGTAGCCGTGCGGGGAGTAGACGTCGTCGAGCCGGCGGATCGCCGTCTGGGCGAGCGCCATCATCTCGGCCGTCGTCTCCGCGGGGATCTCCTGGAGCGCGCCGACGTGGTCGTAGGGGGCCACCATCAGGTGCCCGTTCGTGTACGGGAAGAGGTTCAGGATCACGAAGGCGCGCTCGCCGCGGTGGACGATCAGGTTGCCCTCGTCGTCTTCCTGCGCGGGCTTCGCGCAGAAGATGCACTCCTCCTCGATGTCCTTGGCCGCGTCCGACACGTAGGCGAGGCGCCAGGGCGCCCAGATCCGAAAATTTGCCACGGACGGTGAGCCTATGCGAAGCCGCGCCCGGACGCGGCGCCTACAGCCAGCCGCGCCGCCTGAACCAGAAGACCATCCCGATCAGGATCAGCAACATGACCCCGACGACGACGAAGAAGTCGGCGAGGTTGTCCTGGCCGGGGACCTTCACGTTCATCCCCCAGATGCTGGCGATGAGCGTGAGCGGCAGGATCACGACGCTGATCGAGGTCAGCACGCGGAGGATGTCGTTCAGGCGGTGGGAGATCACCGACTCGTTCGTCGCCTCGAGCGCCTCGATCACCTCCTTGTAGTTCTCCAGCATGTCCCAGATCCGCTCGTGCGAGTCGACGATGTCGTCGAAATAGATCTCGAGGTCGAAGTCGGGGGAGAGGTAGCGCGATTTCACCTTCTCCAGGTCGCGCAGCACCGGCCGCTGCGGCCGGATGACCTTGCGGAAGTTGATGATCTCCTGCTTGGCGTTGGAGATGTCGCGCACGATCTCCTCCGAGCGGCCCTGGAAGATGTCGTCCTCGAGCGCGTCCAGCTTGTTGCCGATCTTGCGCAGCATCGGGAAGCAGTAGTCGAAGCAGTCGTCGACGAGCCGGTAGAGGAGATAGCCCGACCCGCGCGAGAAGAGCTGCTCGCGGAGCTCCTCTTTGCCGCGGCAGCGCTCGAACAGGTACTCGACCGGCTGCAGCGGCTGGTTCGGGATCGTGACGAGGAAGTCGGGCCCGACGAAGAGGTCGAGCTCGCCCGCGCCGAGCCGCTTGGCGGCGCGGTCGAAGACCGGCAGGTTCAGGACGCTGAAGAGGTACTCGTCGTAGATGTCGATCTTCGGGCGCTGGTTGCGCGAGAGGACGTCCTCGAGGTCGAGGGCGTGGAAGTCGAAGTGCTCCTCGAGCCAGGCGCGCTCCAGCGCCCCCGGGTGCTCGATGTTCACCCAGCGCAGGCCGCCCCACTCGATCTGCTCGACGCGCGGGGCCTGGGGCTCAGCGGTCTCGACCGGCGCGACGAGCTCGCCGCGGCGGGTGCGCCGCAGGCGTGGTTTCGGGAGGTTCGGCATCGGCCGCACCCGTCTCGTCGGGGGGGAGAATCGCGATCACATGCTTAGGTTAGCCGTCCACGAGGCAACGGAAACGTCGGTCGGTTCGTGGTAGGCTTCGCCCACACATAAGCGCCACATCTAGAGGGGTGGAGGGACTGGCCCAGTGAAGCCCCGGCAACCATCATGAGCTTCGGTTCGCGACAGGTGCCAAGTCCAGCAGGCCGCGAGGCCTGACAGATGTGGGGGATGTCCGATCGGACCTCTGCCCCACGTGGCGGAGGTTTTTTCACATAAGGCCAAGGAAAGTGATCGGATGTCTGTAGAGAGCTTGAAGTGCAAGGAGTGCGGCGCGAAGTACGAGGAGAGCGCCGCGTATTTCTGCGAGCAATGCTTCGGTCCGCTGGAGGTCGCCTACGACCACGCGGGGCTGGACGCGGCGGAGGCGAAGCGGCGGATCCAGGCGGGATCGCACGGGATCTGGCGCTACAGCGACTTCCTGCCGGTCTCGGGGAGCCCCGGCGACCCGCTGGAGCCGGGCCTGACGCCGCTCGTGCGCGCCGACCGGCTGGCGGAGCTGCTCGGGACCGAGGCCGAGATCTGGATCAAGAACGACGCCGCCAACCCGACCCACTCCTTCAAGGACCGGGTCGTCGCGGTCGCCGTCGCCAAGGCGAAGGAGCTCGGCTTCGAGACGATCGCCTGCGCGTCCACCGGCAACCTCGCCAACGCG
>DASZUW010000080.1:0-1553 GCA_035547475.1 Solirubrobacterales bacterium | reverse complement strand
TGGCTCGAGGAGCGCAGGTAGACCGGGCCTTTCAAGGGCTGGTCAAGCAGCGGCGTCCGCGCTTCGGCGTAGCCGTAGACCGAGCTCGCCGGACAGGCGTCGGCGGCGAACTGGACCCGCGTGCACACGGTGCGGATGTGGCCTTGGGCGAGGAACTCGGTGTGCGGCAGCTGCACCGCCACCCGCGCCAGGTTGGCCTGCCCCGGCTTCGCCTTCAACTTCGCGGTCAGCTGCGGGTAGGCCCCGCGTCGCGTCCCTCCCTTCAGCGCCAGCGTCAGCCGCGGCGAGAAGCCGAGGCCGCCGCAGGAGGCGGCCGCGAACGGAGCGCTCGGGCTCGCCGTCGCGCCGCCGACCGCGGTCAGCGTCGATTCCACCTTTTGCGACCGGCAGGACGTCGGGTTGAGCATGAACTCGTCGCGGTCCAGGCTCACCCGCACTTCGCGCAGGTCGAGCGGGATGCCCGACAGGACCGTCGGCAGCGGATCGCTGACCGCGCTCACCTGGGCGGTTTCGCGGTCCACCTGCAGCGCCACCCGCACGACGACGTTGCCGAGGTCGAACGGACCGGCGAGCGCCGGCGTGACGATCGCCAGCGAGAGCGGCGCGCCCTTGTAGGGACCGGCGAGGTAGGCGCTCCCGGTCTTCACCCAGAACGGGCTCTGCCCCGCCCCGGCCGACACGGCCACCGAGCCGACCCGCGAGGCGGCCGGGCAGGAGGGCGAGCCGAGCTGGGCCGCCCCCGTCCCTTCGCCGGTCGGGATCGCAGCGAGCGCCGCGTCGGAGCAATACGGGATGCCCGCCAGCCTGCCCAGGAGGCCCCGCGGCAGCTTCACCGAGACCGCGCCGAGCCGCGCGGTGCCGTCCGGCCGCGAGATTCGCAGTTCGAACGGGCTGTAGCGACCGGCCGCGGGGTTCGCGGTCCCCGCCGCGAGGCCGGCGGAGAAGCCGCCGGTCGGGCAGGCGCCGCCATCCGGGCCGGAATCGATCTTGAAGGTGTCCGAGGCGGTGATCGTCGCGCCACCCGACCAGGGCTTGAAGGCGCCCGTGGTCGAGTAGACGCCGCACCGGGGCGGCGTCACCAGCGGCGCCCGCGGCCCGCCCTCGAGGTCGATCCGCAGGTCTTCGAACGGGAGCTGCGGATCTTCGTCGAAGTCGGCGACCAGGCGACCGCTGCCCGGATCGGCCTCGACCTTGCCCGGGATCTTCAGCAGCACGCCGGTCGCCGGGTCGTCGACGACGAGGTAGACCGCCAGCAGCGATCCGAACTTGTTCTGCTTCTGCTGGGCGAGGTAGACAGCGCCTTCCAACGCGTCTTCGAGCAGCGGCGTCTTCAGCCGCACCGAGCCGATCTTGGCTTCCGGAGGACAGGTCGGCGCCGTGTCCTTGCCGAGGTCGATCTGCTCGGGCGAGCAGGCCCCGAGGCCCCCGGCGGAGGCCGGATTGATCGCCATGCCTTCCGGCAGGGTGACTTCCGCGTCGCGCAGGTTGGCGGCCGCACGTGCTTCCGCCAGCTTGTTCTGGGGCAGCCGGACGTCGACGCTGAGGCCGCTCGG
>DASZUW010000079.1:0-1696 GCA_035547475.1 Solirubrobacterales bacterium | reverse complement strand
GTCACCGCTCACGTCGTGGGTCCACACCTTCGGCGCCACTTTCGAGAGGTAGTCGGTGAAGTTTTCGGTCGTGCCCGACTCGTCGGAGCGGTTCACCGGGACGATCCGCGTTTCCGGCAGTTCGACGCCGGGGTTCGATTTCGCGATCTCCGGGTCGTTCCAGTCGTCGATTTCCTGGTTGAAGATCTTCGCCAGGGTTTCCGGTTCGAGCTTCAGTTCTTCGACGCCCGGGAGGTTGTAGACGATCGCGATCGGCGAGATGTAGTCGGGGACCTCGACCAGTTCGCCCGGTTCGCAGCGCTTGATCGCCTCGCCGAGCTCGCCTTCCTCTTCCGAGAACGGCGTGTCGGAGCCCGCGAAGGCGACGGCGCCCGAGATGAATTTTTCGCGTCCGCCGCCAGAGCCGACGCCGTCGTAGGAGATCGTGGCGCCGCCGTTGGAGTTCTCGAATTCGGCGATCCACGCTTTCTGCGCGGCTTCCTGCGCGGTCGAGCCGGCGCCGGCGATTTCGCCGGAGGCTGCGGCCGCGGGGGCGCCCCCACCGCTTCCGGATTCGCTGCTTTCCTTGCTGTCGGACGTGCTGCCGGTGGAATCGCCACCGCCCCCGCAGGCGGCCAGGCCGAGCACGAGCACACAGGCGGCCGCGAACACCGCAAGCCACTTAGAGCTGGACATCAGACTCCTCTTCGAGTTGTTGACGAGATTGCGACCGCGGGTGGTGCGGTCGTCCAGGCGAGCGTGTCAACGTCGCGCACGCAGCTTGTTATCCAGGCGTGGCGCCGGTGTGAAAAAAATGTAAAAGGCCGTTATCAGCCGTCGGGTGAGAAGCGGTAGCCGATCCCGTTGTGGGTGTAGATCAGCTTCTGGTCCGGCAGCGCGGCGCCGAGCTTGGCCCGCAGCCGGCTCACGTAGACGTCGACGGAGCGGTCGTCGCGGCGCGGCGCGGTGCCCCAGACCGAGGTGTGAAGCTCCTCCCGGGTGAGGATGCGCTGCGGGTTCGACCAGAGGGTGACGAGGAGCTGCAGCTCCCGCACCGTGAGGCTGAGGGGGCGGCCGTCGACGAGCGCGGCGTGCTCCTCCGGACGCACCTCCAGCCTCCCCGTCTTGTCGGACGCGTGACCTACCGCCATCGTGGCGGAGGATGTCGGCGGGCGTGCCTGAGCCGGTTACGCCGCGGTGAAGCTTTTGTGAACGACCTGTGAACTCTGGTCGGCCGACGACCCCTGCGCGGGCGCCGGCGGCGGCGCGTCGGGGACGGCATCCTCGGAGGGCTCCGGGTCGAACCGGTAGCCGACCCCGAAGTGGGTGTGGATGTACTCCCAGTTGGGCGAGCGCTTCTCGAGCTTCTGGCGCAGCTTGCGGATGAAGACGTCGACCGAGCGGTCGCCGTGGGCCATCGCGTAGCCCCAGACACGTTGGTAGATCGTCTCGCGCTCGAGCACCTGGCCCTGGGTGCCGGCGAGGAGGTGCTCGCGCGCGTGGAGGCCGTCGTCCGGCGTCGCCGCCGCAGCGAGACCCCCGCGGCCGAGCCGGTCGTCGCCGGCGAGATCGAGGTCCGGCCCGACCAGTTCCAGGCGTTCGTGGGCGGCCGCTCGATCGACCTCACCCGGCGCGAGTTCGAGCTCATCGCCCTGCTGGCCGCCGCCGAGGGCCGCGTGCTGGAGCGCGAGGAGATCTACGAGCGCGTCTGGGGCTA
>DASZUW010000078.1:0-1567 GCA_035547475.1 Solirubrobacterales bacterium | reverse complement strand
GACCCCCATGAGGCGCCCAGGACACCGTCCCGCCATACGAAGCCCTATCGATGGCCCGCGCCCTGTTGACGCCCCACGCCCGATCCCCAACTCAAGCCGATCACCAGCACGTCAGTACCTGAGGATCGCGACGACGCCCTCCGCCTCGGCGAGCGCCTCGGCCGCGGGGCCGTGGACGACCGTCACCTTGGCGCTGACGTTCAGGGCGCCGCGGATCAGCGACTCGGCGGCGGCGCCGAGGCCGGCGTCGACGACGAGGCGCTCGACCCGCCCTTCCTCGACCGCCTCGCCGACGTCCTGGACGCCGCTCGCGCCGCGCCCGCCGCCGCGTACCTCTTCCAGCGCCCCCCGCACCAGGCGCGACTCGCGCTCGGCGTCGGCGTTCTCGACCGCGGCGGCGACCGTGTCCTGGAGCTTGCCGGTCGGGACCGAGATCAGGTCGGCTTTCTCGGCCACCGAGAGCCTCACGTTCGGCGCGTTCAGCCCCGACTCGAAGTGCTCGAGGTCGGCCGCCGGGCCGAAGGCGAGCGCCCGCCCCATCCCCCGCGCTTCCAGCTCGCGGCCGACCAGCGCGCCCGCCTCGGCGAGGAAGCGGTGGCGGTTGTGTTCGAGGCGTTCCGTGTACTGGTCCTTGCCCGAGGACGCGCCGCCCTGCCCGCGCGCCGGGTCGTTGCCGGTGTTGGCCTTGCGCTCGCGCCAGTCGAGGCTGGTGATCTCCAGTTCCCAGTCCTCGAGCTCGGTCAGCCGGCCCGCGGCGAAGCTCAGCAGGCGGACGCGCTCCAGCGAGACGATCGCGATCCCGCGCTGCTCGCAGCGGCAGGCGAGGTCGACCAGCGGCGCCAGCGCCGGGCGCTCGCCGAGCTCGACGCAGGCGCTTGCCTCCGGCGCCGCCCCGGTCCCCCACCAATGCTCGTCGCCGCCCTTCTCGGCGACCTCGACGAAGCCCGCTTCGCCGCGCGGTGGCGGGCGGTGGTCGCCGTCTTCGTAGCGGTCCATGATCCGTTTGGCGACGGCCCGAAGAGCGACGCGGCGGTCGTGCTCGGCGTCCTTGGCGGCCTCCAGCAGGGCGTCGAGGCCGTTGCGCAGCTCCGTGCGCCAGGCGCCGCCCCGGTCCGCCGGGTCGAATCCCAGGTAGACGGAGACGACCCCCAGCGGGGGCCGCCAATCGCTGAGACGACGCGCGTCCTCAAAGGTCGGGTGGGCCATCGGCGCTCCTCCTCGTCGGTCGTGGTCGGGGTCGTCTACCCCGGCTCGGTTGGACGGAACCTATCGGGCGAGGGGGCGCGTAGCTACGCGTCGCGGGCGAGGCGGAAGCCCATGTTGCCGGTGGAGCTGTCCGGGGTGTTGAAGCTGCGCGCGGCGACCCGGTACCGGTTGCAGTAGGAGGCGTGGCAGAGGTAGGAGCCGCCGCGGATCGCCCGCGTCTGGCGGTCGAAGCGGTCGGCGCACCATTCCCACACGTTGCCGCTGGTGTTCATCAGGCCGTGGCCGTTGGGCTCGTATTCGTCGACCGGGCAGGTGGCGTACCAGCCGTCGTCGCCGCTGTTGTGGGTGGGGAAGGTCCCCT
>DASZUW010000077.1:0-17376 GCA_035547475.1 Solirubrobacterales bacterium | reverse complement strand
GATCCTGGCGCTGGCCTACGCGGCGATCGCCCGCCTGGCGCTGCGCCGTTTCGCCCGCGTCTAGGCGAGCGGCGGCACCGGGCGCAGCCCGCCGCGTTCCACGTGGTGGAGGACGAACTCGCGGACGCTCAGGTCCGGCGTGAGCGCGGCGCGGACGCGGTCGATGATCTCCGGCGTGCTCGCCTCCGCGAAGACCCGGGCGCGGGCGGGGATCGCGGCGAGGGCGACCGGCGCGCCGGCGACCAGCAACGGCCCGTGGACGCTGAGGAAGGCGTCGATCTCCCGTGGGCCCTCTCCCCCGCTCTCGTAGGTGGCGCTGCAGTCGACGAGCCGCTCGAGCCGATAGTTCTCGCCCTCGGTCGCCGCGATCGCCTCCAGCTGCGCGTCGCTGGGGAAGACGAGGTGGACGTCGACGACGGTGCCGGGGCTGGCGACGAGCGCGGCGGGCACCGAGCCGTAGCGCGTCACGTGGGCGGAGTAGACGACGTCCCAGCCCCGCAGCGCGACCCGCAGCGCCGCGATCGGCTCCGGCGGCAGGTGGGCGAGCTTGCGGGCCAGCGCCTCCGGCGAGGCGTTCGCCCCGTAGGCGAGGAGCGCCCGGCGGCCGTCGACGTCGACCTCCCGCGGCAGCACCGGCAGCGTCTCGGCGCCGATCTGGACGAAGGACCCGGCGGGCGGATCGTACGGGTAGGCGAGCGCCCGCCGCACCAGCTCGTCGTCGTCGTCCGCCCGCACCCCCATCGCCATGTTTCCGAGCTTAAGGGCCATATATGGCCCTTAAGCTCGGAAGGTCTCGGGCGGCTAGAGTCGCCCGGATGCGGCTGCTCTTCATCGGCGACGTGGTCGGCGGGCCCGGGCGGCGCGGGCTCCGCGAGACGATGCCCTCGTTGCGCGAGCGCTACGCGCCCGACCTGATCGTCGTCAACGGCGAGAACTCGGCGGGCGGCATGGGGATCACCGAGCGCACCGCGAACGACATCTTCGCCACCGGCGCGGGCGTCATCACCACCGGCAACCACGTCTACCGCCACCGCGACGCCTACCCCTTCCTCGAACGCGAGCGGCTCGTGCTCCGTCCCGCCAACTACCCGAGCGGCAACCCCGGCCGCGGGTACACCGTGGTCGCGATCGGTGCGATGCGGGTCGGCGTGATCAACCTCAGCGGCGGCGTCGGGCTGAAGGTCGCGCGCTCGCCCTTCGACGCGGTCGACGCGATCCTCGAGCGGATCGAGGCCGACGCGGTGATCGTCGACTTCCACGCCGAGGTGACGAGCGAGAAGGTGGCGATGGGCTGGCACCTCGACGGCCGCGTCGCCGCCGTGCTCGGCACCCACACCCACGTGCCGACCGCCGACGCCCGCGTGCTGCCGAAGGGCACCGCGTTCATCTCCGACGTCGGCATGACCGGCGCGCGGCAGAGCGTCCTCGGGGTGCGGATCGAGGACGCGCTCGGCGCGATGATCACCCAGATGCCGACCCGCTTCGAGACCGCCGACGAGGACGTCTGGGTGATGGGCGCGGTGGTCGACGTCAACCCGTCGGGACTGGCGGATTCGATCGAGCCGCTGATGGTTCCGGCCGTCGCCGACGCCTGAGGCGGCCGAGGTCCGGCACCTCCTCGGGCCGCGGCTCCGCGGTGCGCTCGAGCAGCGCCAGCGCGACCAGCATGAGCGGGAAGAACCAGACGATGTAGAGGTAGAACCAGTGGTGCAGGGTGAGCTGCACGGCGATCATCAGCGCCGCCGCGAGCGCCGCCACCTGCAGCAGGGACTTGCGGCGGGGGACAAAGGCGAGCGCGACGGCCAGGGCCCCGGTGGCGGCGAGGATCGCGATCCGCAGCGGTTCGAGCGCTTCGTCCTGGCCCCAGACGCTGAACGGGGAGCTGCGGCCGGCCTGCGCCCCGATCGTGCGGTCGTAGAAGACCTTCAGGCCGGGGTCGATCGCGGGCCACAGCATCACCGCGACGGTGACCGCGGCGAACCCGCCCGCGTAGAGCGCGAGCCTGCGCGGCTTCCACCCGTCCAGGGTGAGCAGCATGGGGCCGAGCACCAGCGGCACGAACTTCGCCCACGTCGCCAGCGCCAGGGTGACGCCGCGCCACAGCGGCTTCGCGAGCAGGACCAGCGTCGCCACCAGGAGCGCCGCGACCAGCGAGTCGTTGGAGTCGGACTCGAGCACGTAGGCGGTGTAGGGGAACGCGGCCCAGCCGAAGGCGAGGATCGCGCCGAGGCGGCGCCCGGTCGGTCCCGGTCGGATCCGGATGCCGAGCACCAACAACAGGACGAAGGTGGCGACGTCGAAGGTGATCGAGGCCCCGTGCGCGGCGGGCAGGTCGTCCCATTCGCCGGAGTAGGGCCAGATGCGCTCGAAAGGGACGTAGGCCAGGTAGTTGACCGGCCCGTAGGTGTCGCCGGAGTGGATGTCTTCGGGGAAGTCGCCGTAGAGCGGTTCGCCGTGGACGATCTTGTCGGCGCCGACGACGCCCGCGTAGCCGACGTCGATCGCCCCCGCGTCGGCCATGTTGAGCCCGACGCGGAAGCCCATCAGAAAGAGCGCCGCCACCAGCAGCCACAGCGTCGGCCAGACCGGCCGCAGCCCCGCGCCGCGGCCGCGGAACCCGATCCACAGGCAGCGCGCCAGCAGGTAGACGAGCACCGGGTAGGCGAGCGGGACCGAGAGCCCGATCTCGCCGCGGTTGAAGAAGAAGTGGGAGACACCGAACCCGATCAGGACCAGCAGGTCGAGGTTGGCGATCCGGCGCAGGCGCCGCCAGTCGGTCAGGCCGACGAGGAAGAGGAGGCAGAGCGGGATCCAGATGAACGGCGAGTTCAGCGAATGGGCGAACTCGCCGGAGTAGCCGCGCGCCATTTCCCAGGCGACCTGGTAGCCGGTCCAGGACTCGGTGACCTGCCCCGTCTGCGGATCGACCATCGCCAGGGCGTACTCGTGGTCGCCTTCGAACCAGCCGACTTCCCAGCGTTCGTTCTTGAAGACCGGGCTCGGGATCAGGTCCGGGTGCACGTGCGTCTCCGCCGCGACCTTCGGATCGCGCGCCGCGGCCTGCGTCGCTTCCGCCGCGGTGACGTCGCCGGGCGCCGGGTGTTCTTCCTTCGCCGCGCTCGCCGCCGCGGGCGCGAGCAACGCAAGGGCGAGCAGCAACGCAAGGAGCGCCGCCGCCCGCCGCGCCATCACTTCCCTCCCAGCCCGAAGTGCTCGAGGATCGCCGGGGTGACGTCGCGCAGGCTCCACTGCTCGCGCTCCCCGGCCGACTCCGGGCCGCAACCGACGAAGAGGAGCGGCCCGAGGCTGTCGCCGGCGTGGAGCGCCCCGTGGCTGCCGCCGCCGGCGTGGCTCTCGCCGCCCCAGTCGACCGCCTCGAAGCCGGCCGCGAGCGAGAGCACCCAGTCGCCCGAGTGCGGCGCGGCCAGCGCCGACCAGACGCGCTGCAGCGGATCGGGGTAGGCCTCGCTGCGCAGCTTGCCGTCCTCGATCCGCGCCTCCAGCACGGCGAGCTCGCCCTCGACCTCCCAGCGACCGCCGCGCAGGTCGGCGACGTCGTCGCCGGGTCGGAAGCGCAGCCGCTCGCCGCGGCGCTCCACCATCGCCCACTCGCCGCCCGCCGCGGGCATCCCCGGCTCGGGGCGGTAGAGCGGCGCGCCCTCGGCGTCGAGCAGCCGGCAGACCAGGTCGACGCCCTCGATCTCGGCCAGCCTCTCCCCCACCGCGGCCGGGTCGGCGCGCTCGCCCTCGCCGGGCAGCAGGTAGACGTGGGCGGCGCGGCTGGTCGGGCTGACCGCGAGCTGGGCCAGCTCCGGGCGCTCCTCGGAGGGCCGCAGGACCGACCACTCGGCGGCGAGGATCTCGGCCAGCGGCAGGCCCCGCTCGACCGCGGTGTGGGCGTGGTCGGCGACCAGGATCACCGCGTGCTCGGCGAGGAAGGGGTCGATGCCGCCCGCCTGCTCGACCAGCTTCCCGAAGCACTCGTCGGCCCGGGCGATCGACTCGATCGACGCGTCGGGCCCGTGGCGGTGGGAGTAGTTGTCGTTGTCGGGCAGCGAGAGGAGGAGGAAGTCGAAGCCGTCGTCCTTCATCAGCTCGACCGCGCAGCAGGCGGCGTAGGGGTCGCGGACGCCGGGGATCGAGGTCGACTTGCAGGGGGTCGGGCGGCTCGCGTAGAGGTCGCCGTAGAAGAGCTCGGCCGGGCCCCAGGTGTGGTGGCGGAACTTCAGCCGCGTCGCCTCGACCGCCCGCCGCATCAGCCCGTCGAGCGAGACCTCGTGGCGGTGGCGGCCGCGGTAGATCAGGTACGGCGTGCAGGCGGTGCGCTCGCCGGCGTCGTCGAGCCGCTCGAAGAGGGTCTCGATCTCGGGGCTCAGGTGGGCGAGGTTCATGTTGTAGACGAGGTCGTAGAGCGCGCGGAAGACGCCGAAGGCGCGGGTCGCCTCCAGCGAGCTCCCGTACTCGACGTAGCGCCGCTCCAGCCGGTGATACCAGTTCATGCCGCTGATCCAGTGGCGGTCGGAGCCGACCCCGGTGACCATCTCCGCGCAGGCGACCGGGGTCACCGAGGGGAAGCTGGAGACGCAGTCCTCGACCAGCACGCCGCGCTCGACCAAGGCGCCGAAGTTCGGCGCCCGGCCCTCGTCGATCGCGCGCCGCAGCATGTCGGTGCGGAGCGAATCGACGTAGGTGAGGATCAGCTTCTTCTTGCGGCGCGCGCCGGGCATCGCTGGCTCAGATCATCGTGGACGGCCGACCTCGGGCGCCGCCGATCCGGTTGAGGGCCTAACGGAGGACGCGGAGGCCGGCGTGTTTGCGCTGCGCGCGGCGGTGGCGGCTGTAGCCGAGCCAGATCAGCGCGATCGCGACGAGGATGATCACGAGCGGCACGAGCAGGGCGATCGCCAGCACGACGAGTGCCGCCAGGGCGACGATGAAGCCGAGGGCCCCCGCCCCGCTGCCCTCGCGCCGCGAGGCGCCGAAGCCGAGGTCGGAGATCACCAGGCAGGCCGCGGCGGCGCCGATCGCCGCCAGGATCGCGCCGAGGATGTCGTCGATCACGAGGCCGACGACGACGCCGACGATCGCCGCCAGGAGGACCATCCGCCCGCGGGCGGATCCGGTCGTGCCGGTGGTGCCGGCGAGCATGCCGATCGCGATGCCGATGCCGAGGTCGCGGAGGAGATCCACGGCCGGAAACCTAACGGTGTGGGCGCCTCGGCGGCAATCCGGCACACTTCCCCCATGACCGAGGTGCCCCAGCCCCCGCACAAACGCCGCGCTCACACGTCCACCCGGGACCTCGAGCGCTACGCCGGGCTCTTCGCCGAGCGCACCACCGTGATGCGCTCCTCGGCGATGCGCGACCTGATGGCGGTGACCGCGCGGCCGGAAGTGATCTCGCTCGCCGGCGGCCTCCCCGACACCTCGACCTTCCCACCGGAGAGCCTGGCCGCGCAGATGAGCCGGGTCGCGGCCGAGTCGGCGGCCGCGGCGCTCCAGTACGGGCCGACCGAGGGCTTCGAGGAGACCAAAGACTGCATCGTCGAGGTGATGGCCGCCGAGGGGATGCTGCCCGACCCCGACGACATCGTCATCACCACCGGCGGCCAGCAGGCGATCGACCTCGTCACGAAGACCCTGGTCGACCCCGGCGACGTGGTGATCTGCGAGGCGCCCACCTACCCCGGCGCGGTGCCGGTCTTCTGCAGCTACCAGGCCGACGTCCGCCAGATCGAGATGGACGGCGACGGGATGCGGGGCGACCTGCTCGAAGCGCTGCTCGAGGAGCTGCGCGCCGCAGGGCGGCGGCCGAAGTTCATCTACACGGTGCCGAGCTTCCAGAACCCGGGCGGGGTGACACTCTCGCTCGCGCGCCGGGCGCGGCTGGTCGAGCTCGCGCGGCAGCACGAGATCCTCGTCGTCGAGGACAACCCCTACGGCATGCTCCGTTACGAGGGCGAGCCGCTGCCGCCGCTCTACCAGCTCGACGGCGGCGACTTCGTCATCTACCTGGGGACGTTCTCGAAGATCCTCTCCCCCGGCATCCGCCTCGGCTGGGTCGTGGCGCCGCCGCCGGTGCTGGAGAAGGTCGTCCTCGGCAAGGGCGCGACCGACCTCTGCACCTCCACCCTGACCCAGTTCTTCGTCCGCCAGTACTTCGCCGAAGGCGGCTGGAAGAGCTACGTCGCCGACCTGGTCGGCCTCTACCGTGGCCGCCGCGACACGATGCTCGCGGCGCTGGCCGAGCACTTCCCGGCCGAGGCGACCTGGACCGAGCCCGCGGGCGGCCTCTTCATCTGGGCGACGCTGCCCGACTACATCGACACGGGCGACCTGCTGGCCAAGGCGCTGCGCAGCGACGTCGCCTTCGTCCCCGGCCAGGCCGCCTACGTCGACGGGCGCGGCAAGAGCTCGATGCGCCTGAACTTCAGCGGCGTCACCGACGCGGAAATCCGCGAGGGGATCGAGCGGATCGGCCGCGTGATCCGCGAACAGGTGGAGCTCTACGAGGCGCTGGCGCCGGGCTCGGGCGCCGCGAGCGCCGCTGCCCCGCCGGAGCCGGAGGCCGACGACGCGCCCGCCGAAGAGGGCGCGAGCAACGTCGTGCCGCTGCGCAAGGAGGCGAGCGGGTGAAGGTCGCGGTGCTGAAGGGCGGGCGCTCGCTGGAGCGCGGCGTCTCCCTCCGCTCCGGCGCCCGGGTCGAGGACGCGCTCGACCGCCTCGGGCACGAGGTGCTCCCGATCGACGTCGGCGCCGATCTCGTGAAACGCCTGCGCGCCGAGCGGCCGGACGTCGCCTTTGTCGCCATGCACGGCGTCGGCGGCGAGGACGGCACGGCGCAGGAGCTGCTCGAAATCCTCGGCATCCCCTTCACCGGCCCGGCCGCGGCCGCCTGCGCCCGCTCGATCGACAAGGTGATGGCGAAGGCGACGATGCGCGCCGCGGGCATCCCCACCCCCGAGTTCTTCGCCTTCACCCAGACCGCCTTCCGCGACCTCGGCGCCGCCGACGCCCTCGCCGACCTCGAGGGCACGCTCGGCTTCCCGCTCGTCGTCAAGCCGAGCCGCGGCGGCTCCTCCCTCGGCGTCAAGTTCGCCTCCTCCCCCGCCGACGTCCCCGGCGCCCTCGTCGCCGCCTTCTCCTACGACGACCGCGTGATGCTCGAGCGCTTCGCCGGCGGTCGCGAGGGCGCCGTCAGCGTGCTCGGCGGCGAGCCCCTCCCCATCGTCGAGGCCATCCCCGCCGAAGGCGACCCCTACGACTTCGAGGCCCGCTACGAGATCGGCCGCACCCACTTCGTCTGCCCCGCCGACCTCTCCCCCACCGACCGCGCCGCGATCACCGACGCCGCCCTCGCCACCTGCCGCGCCCTCGGCTGCGAGAGCTTCGCCCGCGTCGACCTGATCCTCGCCCCCGACGGCCCCTGGGTCCTCGAGGCCAACGCGATCCCCGGCCTCACCGACACGAGCCTCCTCCCCCAGGCCGCCGAGGCGGCGGGCCTGGCCTTCGAGGAGCTGGTGACCCGGATCCTGGACCTGGCGGTGGCGGGGAGCGGGGTGGTTTAGGGACGGGCCGTCCGCACGGTTGCTCGAGGCGTATCGCCGCTTCGCTCGGGCCGTCCACACCACTTCGGGGCGCGGGTGGCGGGGGTCCTGGGCCTTTCGTGGTGGAGCCGGCACAGGGACGTCGCGAAGTCGGCTTTTCTCCACACCCCTGCGCGGGAGACGTCACACCTCGCCCGGATCCGTGACGAAGATGCCGGGAACATCACTCTTTCTGCAGCCTTCTGCCTCTCTTTCGGGCTCGGATCAAGGCCCCGGAACGCGCTGCGTGTATTGGGGCCCCTATCGGGCGGGTAATCCACGCAGCGCGGCCGTCGGTGTCGTGCAACACGGGAGGAAGCGTGACTTTCCCGGCATCTTCGTGACGAGGTCCCTCCTCGGTGACGGATCTGTTGGCCTTCCGTCACTCTCCGGCCTCTCCCGTCACCCTGCGGCGACCGGTCCCTCCACCACTCCCCGATCACCCGGCCCTCTCGGCCACGGCCACAACCTGCCGGGGTCGTGGCCGAGAGGGCCGCGTCCCTCGGCACCCCCGGGCGCCAGCTTTGCGAGGCTTGGGCCCCCGCCCCCGGGCGCCAGCTTGCGAGGCCCGAACCCCCGCCCGCCCGCCGCCTCCCTCAGGAATCGCCGCTGGCGAAATCCTCGGGGGACACTTCATCGAGGAAGTCCTTGAATTTGTCGACTACTTCCTCGGTGTCCTCGACCTCGTGCTCGAACTCGATCGCGGACTCCTCGATGACCTCCTCGGCGGCGAAGATCGGGGCGGCGACGCGGACGGCGAGGGCGAGGGCGTCGGAGGGGCGGGAGTCGATCTCGATCTCCGAGCCGCCCACGCTGACCGTGATCGAGGCGTAGAAGGTGTTGTCGCGGAGCTCGGTCACGGCGACGCGCTCGCACTTCGCGTCGAGGTTCTCGAGCACGTCGGAGAGCAGGTCGTGGGTCATCGGCCGCGGCGTCGAGGCGCCCTGCAGCTTCATCAGGATCGCGGCGGCCTCCGGGTGGCCGATCCAGATCGGCAGGAACCGGTTTCCGTCGACCGTCTTCAAGAGGACGATCGGCTGCTTGCCGACCATGTCGAAGCTGACGCCGTAGATCTGCATCTGCTGCAAGGAGTGCTCCCGCGTACGTGGGTTGAGCCAAAAGTGTACGGGGCCGATGGGCGATCCTGGATTCGAACCAGGGACCTCGTCCTTATCAGAGACGCGCTCTAACCAACTGAGCTAATCGCCCGGGGACGGCGATGATAGCGACGCTCCGCCGAGCAGCTCACCTGCCCCGCCGGCGCAACTCCCGGGCCAGCCCGTGGGCGTCGTCGACATCGTCGAAGCGGAGCTCGGCGACGATGGCGCCGCCGCGGGCCTTGACGGTCACCTCGTGGCCCAGCGCCGCCTCGAGCGCGTCGGCCGCGTCGGCCAGGGCGGCGCGCTCGTCGGAGCTCATCGTCGGCGCGCTGCGCGGCCTCGCTTTTGGCTGGCCGGCCAGCCGAACCCGGTTCTCGGTCTCGCGGACCGACCACCCCCCCGCCACCGCCTCACGCGCGAGGCGCCGGCGGACGTCGTTGCCCTGGGCACCGAGGATCGTGCGGCCGTGCGCCTCGCTGAGCTCGCCCCGTTCGAGCATCTCGAGCGCCTCGTCGGGAAGCTCGAGCAGCCGGATCAGGTTGGAGACCGCCGGGCGGCTGCGGCCGACGCGGCGCGCCAGCTCCTCTTTGGTGAGGCCGAGGTCCTCGACCAGGGCGGCGCAGGCCTTGGCCTCCTCGACCGGGTTAAGGTCCTCGCGCACCATGTTCTCGATCAGGGCCGCCTGCAGCCGCTCCGGCTCGGCCTGCTCGCGGGCGACCACGGGGACCTTGTCGAGGCCGGCCTGCCGGGCGGCGCGCCAGCGGCGCTCGCCCGCGACCAGTTCGTAGCTGCCGTCGGCGAGCGGGCGGACCAAGAGTGGCTGGACGATCCCCGAGGCCTCGATCGACGCGGCGAGGGCGGCCAGGGCCTCGGGGTCGAAGTGCGTGCGCGGCTGGTTCGGGTTCGGCTTGATCAGGTCGACCGGCAGTTCGAGCAACTCGCCGTTGGCGGCGTCGGCGGGCGTCTCGGGGAGGATTGCGGCGAGCCCGCGGCCGATCCCGGCGCGCCGTTTTTTCGTCGAGCTAGCCACGCGTCGCGAGCTCCTTGGCCAGCGCGCGGTAGGCCACGGCGCCGCGCGAGGAAGGGGAATGGTCGGTCACGGGCAGACCATAGCTTGGGGACTCGGCGACCCGGACGCTGCGCGGGATCACCGTCTCGAAGACCATGCCCGGGAAGTGCTCGCGCACCTCGGCCTCGACGTCCTGCGCCAGCCGCGTGCGCTCGTCGTACATCGTGATCAGCAACCCCGACACCTCCAGCCGCGGGTTCAGCCGGCGCCGGATCAGGCCCAACGTGTCCAGGAACTGGACGAGCCCCTCGAGCGCCAGGTACTCGGCCTGCACCGGGACTATGACGCGGTCGGCGGCGACCAAGGCGTTGACGGAGACGGGGCCGAGCGAGGGCGGGCAGTCGAGGAAGGACCGGGCGAAGCGCTCGCGCACCGGGCCGAGCCGTTCGCGCAGGCGGGTCTCGGAGTTCGGGATCCGCGGCAGCTCGACCGCGGCGCCCGCGAGGTCGACGTTCGCGGGCACGATCCAGAGGTTGTCGGGCCCGGCCGGGCGGGCGGCGGCAGCGACCTCCGTGTCGCCGGTCAGGCAGTCGTAGGAGGACGGGTGGAGGTCGCGGCCACCGCCCAGCGCGACGGTGGCATTGCTCGGCGGGTCGAGGTCGACGAGCAGCGTCTGCTCGCCTTCCGCGGAGGTGCAGGCGGCGAGGTTGACCGCGCTCGTGGTCTTGCCGACGCCGCCCTTCTGGTTCGCGATCGCGTAGACGGTGCCCATTCGCGGCCCAGACTAGATGAGCGCCGCGCCCACCGTTTGCGCGCGCGACGCGGGGCGGTCGGATAGCCTGAGCGCGTGTCCGACCTGGCCGACTGGCCCGACGATCCCGCCGAGCGCGCCCGCGAGCTGGTCGAGGGCGTCCTCGACGAGCTCGACCTCGACGGCGAGGTGGAGGTCGAGGAGGACGAGGAGCGCATCGTCGTCAACGTCGTCGGCACCGACGACTACGGGCTGCTGATCGGCAAGAGAGGGCAGACGATCGACGCCCTGCAGCTTCTCTGCTACCAGGCGGCCTTCCGCGGCCTGCGCGAGCGCAAGCGGGTGATCGTCGACGCCGCGGGCTATCGCGGCCGCCGTCGCGAGACCCTGGAGAGCCGCGCCGACCGCGCCGCCGAACAGGCGCTGACCAACAACCGCGTCGTCGAGATGGACCCGATGAGCGCCCAGGAGCGACGCGTCGTCCACGAACGGCTGAAAGGCCGCTCCGGGGTCGAGACCTACAGCGAGGGCGACGAGCCTCACCGCTGCGTCATCGTCGCGCCGCTCGTCCACGAATAGTGGGCGACGACCCGACGGCGTCCCTGTCGGGGCCCCAGCGCCGGTCGCTGGAGATCGTGCTCGCGCTCCTCGCCGAGGAGCGAGCCTCGGTCAGCTCGGTGGTCGACCAGCGCGCCTGGAGGGTCCACGTCGAGGACAGCCTGACCGGTCTCGAGGTCCGCGAGCTGCGCGAGGCCTCGCGGATCGCCGACGTCGGTGCCGGAGCGGGCTTCCCCGGCCTGGTGCTCGCCGTCGTCCTTCCCGACGCCCACGTCGACCTGATCGAGTCGGTGAGCCGCAAGACCGCCTTCATCCGGCGCGCCGCCGAGGCCGCGGGCATCCCGAACGCGGGCGCGTTGACCTCTCGCTCCGAGGACGTCGCCCGCACGGAGTCCCGCGAGTCCTACGACGTCGTCACGGCCCGCGCCGTGGGCCGCCTGTCGACCCTGGCCGAGCTCGCGAGCCCGCTTCTGCGCGACGACGGCGTCCTGATCGCCTGGAAGGGCAGACGCGACGAAGAGGAGGAGCGTCAACTCGACCGCGCCGCGCCGTCCCTGGCGATGCGCCCCGAGCGAATCCTCGACGTGGGCCACCGCGCCGGCTCCGAGCACCGCCACCTCCACGTCATCCGCAAGTCCGGCCTCACCCCTCCCAACCTGCCCCGCAAGCCCGGCCTGGCCAAGAAGCGCCCCTTCGGCTGACTCAAGGGGAAGAGGAAGGGGAAGAACGGAGAGGCTCCGTCCCATCCAGCTTTTCCCAAGGTAAGGGGCCTCCGTCCCTCGATCCTCGGGGAGGCCACCCGAGGCGGGTCTTCCGACTCCCTCCGAACGGCTTGTAACGAGGGCCCTGCAACAACCTCGGCGAGGCCGTAGGCGATACAGCCCGAGTTTGAGAGAGGAGGGAGTCGGAAGACCCGCTCCCGAAAGCCCATCCCGTCCCGTCCCGTCACAGGTCAGGCCAAAAAAAGGGCTCCCTCTTTCAGGAGCCCTCTTACCGCCGCCGCTTCTTTTTTTTCGGCGGTTTCGGAGGCGGTTTCGCCGCCCTCACCTCCTCCGGCGTCGGCACCACCGGCGCAGGGATCACCCGGTTGACCACGAGCCCCTGCCCGATCGTCCAGATGTTGGTCGTGATCCAGTAGACGATCAGCCCGGCCGGGAAGCTGATGATGAACGGGACGAAGACCAGCGGCAGGATGAACATCATCGTCCGCTGGGATTTGTCCGCCGTCACCGACATGAAGAAGCCGGAGGCCAGCTGCGTGCCGACGTAGAGGACGATCAGCGCGATGAGTTCGCCACCGTGCGCCTTCGCGGTGAGATCGTTGACGAAGAAGAACGAGGCGTGGCCCGCGGTCTCGCACCCGTTGGGAAGGCCCAGGTTGGAGCAGATGTCGTCCGGGAGCTCGTGGCGGAGCGTGTAGAAGAGCGTGATGAAGACCGGGAGCTGCGCGATCAGCGGGATGCAGGAGGCGAACGGGTTGACTTTGTTCTCTTTGTAGAAGCGCATCATTTCCTGCTGCATGCGCTGTTTGTCGTTTTTGTATTTCTCCTGGATCTCTTTCATCTGCGGCTGGAGCGCCTGCAGGGCCCGCATGCCTTTGAGCTGTTTGTACGTGAGCGGGATCAGGATCGCCCGGGTGCAGACCGTGATCGCGATGATCGAGAGGCCCCAGGAGAGGCCGACGTTGTCGTGGAAGAACTTGAGGACCGCGTTCGCGACGTCGATCAGCGGCTGCAGGATGTTCGCGTCTGGGACCATCACGAGTGCGCCTCACCGTGGTAGTCGGCCGGGTGAACGTGGCCGAGGCCGCGGAGGGTGAAGTGGTCGGGCACCGGGTCGAAGCCGCCGTGGCTGAACGGGTTGCAGCGAATCAGGCGGTAGGCGGCGAGGACCATGCCGCGCATCACGCCGAAGCGTTCCACCGACTCCACCGCGTAGGCCGAGCAGGTCGGCTCATAGCGGCAGCGGCGGGGACGGGCCGGTGAGACCCAGCGCTGGTAGCCGCGGACCGGGGCCAACGCCAGGCGTTTCACGTGAAACGGGGAGGACGGGACATTGCCGGAGCGTTTCACGTGGAACGCCCTCCGCCAAAACTCGCGTCCATCGCCTCGGCGAGCGATTTCGCGACGCCTGTCGTCCCTTCCTTCTCGATCAGCCCGCCGATCTCCGCCCGGGCGACGATCACGAAGTCATGCTTGTCCGGCAGGCGATCGCTGAGCGACCAGAACGCTTCGCGCAGGACCCGCTTTACCTTGTTGCGCTCCACTGCTCCACCCACCTTCCGAGACACGGACACGCCGAGCCTCACCTCGTCGCGCTCCTCATCGCGACGCGGAAACGTGTAAAGGACGAGGTAACGGGTCGCATGCGACGAGCCATCGCGATAGACGCGGTCGAACTCGCCGCTTCGCGAGAGCCGACGGCGCTTCGACGGCGGCATTAAGGGGTGAGGCGCTTCCGACCTTTGCGCCGGCGGCGCTGCAGGACGGCGCGGCCGCCGCGGGTGCTCATCCGGGCGCGGAAACCGTGGGTCTTCGCCCGCTTCCGCTTCTTTGGCTGATAGGTGCGCTTCATTGCCGGCGGGAGTATAGGTGACTATCGGAGAAATCTTTTCCCCGCCAATTGCGGGTGGGGGGGTTCCCGCGGGAAGTGACGGCGCTATCGTCGCCGCCCCCCCGTGCCCGACGACTCCCACACAACCGACCTCGACAGCCTCTGGCGAGCGACCCAGAAGAAGCTGGCGGAATCGGTCCCGGAGTCGACCTACAGGCTGTGGCTGGAGCCGCTCGAGGCCGTCGGGGCGGACGCCGAGACGATCTACCTGAAGGCTCCCGAGGGCATCCGCGCGTGGGCCGAGCGGCGCTACTCGGCGCTGATCGCGAGCGCCCTCGCCGAGGCGGGCACAAACTTGCAGCGGGTCAGCTTCGCGCCGCCGCGCGAGGCCGCCGAGGCCGCCGCCCCCGGTCCCGAGCTGAACCCGAGCTACACGTTCGAGCGCTTCGTCATCGGTCCCGGCAACCGGCTTGCCCACGGCGCCGCCCTCGCGGTCGCCGAGGCCCCCTCGGAGGCCTACAACCCGCTCTTCCTCCACGGACCGCCGGGTCTCGGCAAGACCCACCTCCTGGCGGCGATCGCCAACTACCTGCACGACAACGCCCCCGGCCTCAGCGTCCGCTACACGACCGCCGAGTCGTTCACGAACGAGTTCGTCGCCGCCCTGCGCACCACCGGCGCCGAGGCCTTCAAGGCGCGCTACCGCGACATCGACGTGCTGCTCATCGACGACGTCCAGTTCCTCGAGGGCAAGCCGGCCACCGAAGAGGAGTTCTTCCACACTTTCAACGCCCTGTACGAGTCGGGCAGCCAGCTCGTCCTCTCCGCCGACCGCATCCCGAGCGAGCTCTCGACCCTCGCCACCCGCCTGCGCGACCGTTTCGAGTGGGGGCTGACGGTCCCCGTGGAACCGCCGAACCTCGCCACCCGCCTGACCGTCCTGCGGCGCCTCGTCGAGGAGGCCGGGATCGAGATCGCCGACTCCGACGCCCTCACCGAGCTCGCCAACCGGATCGACGCCAACGTCCGCCAGCTGCACGGCGCGCTGACCCGCGTGATCGCCCACGCCTCGCTGCTCGCCAAGCCGCTGACCGCCGAGCTGATCGGCGAGGTCATCCCGACCGGCAAGGCACGGACCGCGCAGGCCACCTCGGTCGAGGAGATCCAGCAGCACGTCGCCGAGCGCTTCGGCATCTCCCGCGCCGAGCTGATCGGCTCGAGCCGCGCCGCCACCCCGCTGCGCGCCCGCCAGGTCGCCATCTACCTGACCCGCGAGCTCACCGATCTCTCGCTGCCCCAGATCGGCCGGCTCTACGGCGGCCGCGATCACACCACCGTCCTGAACAGCCTCCGCCGCATCGAAGCGAGCCTGGGCGAGGACGAGGCGCTGACCGCGAAGGTCACCGAGTTACGCACCGCAATCCACAAGCCCGCGGCCCGATGACCGGGAGTCGCCGCTGCCGCTGCAAGAATCAACGGCCGCCCACAGGCCCCTCCACAGGCGGCTTCCCGCATCACGTCGCCGAATAGTCTTCGTCCCAACCCTTTTCAACAGCCTCTAAACCAACTCCACAAGGCAATCTTTTGAAGCTCACGACCAAACGCGACGAACTCGTCTCCAAGCTCTCGACCGTCTCGCGTGCCGTCTCGACCCGCGCCGCCACGCAGGCCCTGTCCGGGGTCCTGATCGAGGCCGGCGAGGGCTCGGTGACCCTTTCCGCCACCGACCTGGACCTCGGCCTGCGCACCGCCGTGGGGGCGGCCGTGGAGGGTGGCGGCTCGGTCCTGCTGCCCGGCCGCCTGCTCGCCGAAGTGGCCCGCTCGCTCGCCGACGACACGGTGGAGATCGAGACGCGCGAGACCGAGCGCGACGTCGAGATCCGCAGCGGCACCTCCAACTTCCACCTGCGCGTGCTGCCGGTCGAGGACTTCCCGACGCTGCCGTCGAGCTCCGCCGAGCCGATCAAGATCCCGGCCGCCGCCCTGGCCGAGAGCATCGACCTCGTCGCCCGCGCCGCCTCGCGCGACGACATGCGCCCGGTGCTGACCGGCGTCTTCGTCACCGCCTCGGGCAACGAGATGACCATGGTCGCCACCGACTCCTACCGCCTGGCGGTGAAGCGAAGCGAGCTCGAGGCGCCGCTCTCCGGTGAGATCGAGGCGAACATCCCGGCGCGGGCGCTGCGCGAGCTGGCGCGGATCCTCACCGGCGAGGGGGTCGAGGAGGCCGCGATCACGTTGCAGGCCAACCAGGCGATCTTCGAGGCCGGGTCGATCACCCTGACCACGCGGCTGATCGAGGGCCAGTTCCCGAACTTCCGCCAGCTCCTGCCGGAGTCCTACGAGCACGACGTGCGGCTGCCGCGCTCGGAGTTCCTCGACGTCGCCCGCCGGATCAGCCAGCTCGCGCAGCGCAACGCGCCGCTGCGCTTCTCGTTCGAGCCCGGCGAGCTGACCGTCTCCGCCGAGACCCCGGACGTCGGCGACGCGCGCGAGACGATGCCCGCGGTCTTCGAGGGCGAGCCGATGGAGATCGGCTTCAACCCCGATTATCTGCGCGAGGGCATCGAAAGCGTGACCGGCGACGAGGTGCTGCTGCGGCTGATCTCGCCGCTGCGACCGGGGCTGATGCAGCCGGTCGAGAACGAGGACTTCCGGTACCTCGTGATGCCGATCCGGCTCAACGTCTAGTCGGAGCGTGGGGCGCCGGTGCTCGTCACCGCGATCGAAGCCCGCCCGCTACGCAGCCTGGAGCGCGTCCTGGTGCCGCTCGGGCCGGGGATCACCAGCGTCGTCGGGCCCAACGGGGTCGGCAAGACGAACCTCGTCGAGGCGCTCTACTTCGCGCTGACCGGGCGCTCCTTCCGCACGTCGGACCGGCGCGACCTGATCCCGTTCGGCGCCGGCCTGGCGCGTGCCGAGGCGGCGGTGCGCGACGACGACGGGATCGAGCGGCGCCTGCTGGCCTCGGTGAGCCGGACCGAGGGGCGCCGCCACCTGCTCGACGGCTCGGCGGTCGACCCGGCGACGCTGGCGCGGTCGCGGCCGCCGGTGGCGGTCTTCGCGCCGGACCGGCTCAGCCTGGTGAAGGGTCCGCCGGCCGAGCGGCGCGCTCACCTCGACGGCTTCCTCGCCGCCCGCTGGCCGGCCCGCGGGGAGCTGCGCAAACGCTTCGGGCAGGCGCTGGCGCAGCGCAACGCGATGCTCGCGCGGGTGGCGGCGGGACAGGGATCGCCGCAGGGGCTCGACGTCTGGGACGCAGGCCTGGCCGACGCGTCGGCGCCGCTGATCGCGGCCCGGGCCGAGGCCGTCGCGGAGCTGGCGCCGGCGTTCGCCGAGGCGCTGGCCGAGCTCGGGTTGGACGGCGGCGAGCTCGCCTACGCGCCGCGGGCCGAGGGGGACGCGGCGGCGATCCGCGCCGGCCTGCGCGAGCGGCGCGACGCCGACCTGAAGCTCGGCCGCAGCTCCTGGGGCCCGCATCTGGACGAGGTGAAGCTGAGCGCCGGCGGGCGGGCGCTGCGCAGGTACGGCTCCCACGGCCAGCAGCGCGCCGCGCTCCTGGCGCTGCTCTTCGCCGAGCGGGAGGCGCTCCTGGCGGCGCGCCGGGTCACCCCGCTGCTGCTCCTCGACGACGTGATGAGCGAGCTCGACCCGGGCCGCCGCGAGCGGCTCGTCGCCCGCCTGGCGGCGGGCGGGCAGACGCTGATCACGGCCGCCGACGAAGAGTCGCTGCAGCCCGTCGCCCGCGCGGCGATGGTGCGGATGCCGGCGCCGGGCGTGGTCGAGGGCCGGGGCGACCCCGGGGCGGAGGTGGCGTGA
>DASZUW010000076.1:0-14433 GCA_035547475.1 Solirubrobacterales bacterium | reverse complement strand
GACACGGGAGCAGGCGTGGAGATCCCGGCGTCTTCGTCACGGCGCCTCATCTCGGTGACGGATCCGTGCGTCGTCCGTGGGCCTTCCGTCGCCCTGCCGTGACCCTGCGGCCACGGTCCTGATCCGCTCCACGTGGACCCGGCGGCGCCGACTCAAGCCAGATCGCGGGCCTGGAAAGGCGCGGGGGCAGGCGTCACCGCCACAGCTCGCGGCGCAGGAGCTCGTTGCCGCGTTCGAGCTGCCCGATGGTGGCGTTCGCGACCGAGCGGACCTGGGTGGCGCGGTTGATGCGGGCCTGGATCTCCCGGTGGGACCGGCCGGTGCGGCGGGCGACGTCGGCGACGAGCCGGCGGCGCTCGTTGCGCAGGCGCTCGCGGGTCGCGTAGGCCGACTCGCGGGCGGGTTCGGCCACCGCGGGAGCGGGGGCGGCTGGGGATACGGCGATCGGTCGCGGTGCCGGCTTCGGGTCGTCGGTGGGGAAGAGCTGCAGGGCGGTCTCGCTCATGATCGCCTCGTCGAGCTCGGCGCCGCCGGAGCTGAGCGCCGCGAAGCCGCCGCCCTCGCCGGGCTCCTTGGGGGGCTCGTCGAACTCCTCGCCCTCGTCCTCCTCGCCGGCCGGCGAGAGGTCGAGCGCGTGGCGGCGCTCCACCTCGATCTCGTGGGCGAGGGCCTTGAGGCGCGAGTCGGCGGGCATCAGCAGGTAGCTCATCTGCCGCCGCGGCCCCTCCGGCGTGGTGCGGATGAAGCGACCGACGACCTGGCGGAAGAAGAGCTCGGTCCGCGCCGCCGTCGCGTAGACGCCGACCCGCAGGCGGGGGATGTCGACGCCCTCGGAGACCATCAGGACCGAGACCAGCCAGCGCCGCCCGGAGGCGGCGAAATCGGCGATGCGGCGGCTGGCGCCCGGCTCGTCGCTCATCACGATCTCCGGCTGCTCGCCCGCGATCGGGCCGAGCCGCGCGGCGATCGCCCGGGCGTGGTCCTGGTCGGAGGCGATCACGAGGCCGCCCGCGTCCGGATGTCCTTCGGCGCGCACCTGGCTCAGGCGCGCGTCGCCGTCGCGCAGCACCTCGCCCATCCACTCGCCCTCCGGGCTGAGCGCCGTGCGCAGCCGCCGCGCCGCCTCCGCCGCGGGCAGGACGAGGCCGAAGTCGGCGCTCCGCAGCCGCCCGTCGGACACCCACTCCATCTCGCCGTCGTAGGGCAGGAAGGTGATCGGCCGGCAGACCCGGTCGCGCAGCGCCTGCGCGTAGCCGTAGACGTAATCGGCGCGGCTGAGGCCGTCCTCGTCGTAGGTGACCCAGGGGATCGCCGAGTTGTCGGAGCGGAAGGGCGTGCCGGAGAGGAGCAGGCGGAAGCGGGCGCCGTCGAAGGCCCGCCGCGCGCGCAGGCCCCACGCCGCCTGGTCGCCCATGTGGTGGGGCTCGTCGGCGATCAGCAGGGTCGCGCGCCGCGCGGCGGCGAGCCGGTGCGTGTCGGGCCCCGCCGCGACCGTCTGGTAGGTGACGGCGACGCCGTGGAAGTCGCTCGACTCGGGGCCGTCGGAGTTCGGCCGGTTCGGCTCCAGGTCGATCCCGTAGCGCGCCGCGTCGGCGGCCCACTGGCGGCAGATGTGGGTGGTCGGCCCGGCGACGACGACCCGCGCGACGAACCCCGCCCGCAGCATCCGGTGGGCGATGTGGAGGCCGAAGGTCGTCTTGCCCGCCGCGGGCGTCGCCGAGGCCAAAAAGCTCGTGCCCGAGTGCGCCCGCACCGCTTCGGTCGCCTCCTTCTGCCAGGCGCGCAGGGGCCGGCCGTCGGGCCATTCGGGCACCGAGCGGGCACGCGGCCGATCGCCGGTCAACTGCTGGGAGGCGTCGTACAAGGGCGGGCAAGGATAGGGGCGCGGGCGGCGGCGCGCCCCCGCGCCCGGCGGGCCGCGCCGCGCCGTGCCGGCCCCCGGGTACATTGGGTGCTTGCCTACCGATCCAGCCCCCGAACCCGCGGCCGAGCGCGCCGCCGAACAGGCCCCGCCGCCGCCGAAGACGCCGCCGCCGACGACGCCCCACCCTTCCGGCTTCCGCGTCGACCCGGCGCCCGACGGCCGCGGCGCGCCGCCGCCGCAGAAGCAGCCGTTCATCCCGCGCAACCGGACCTTCATCTGGATCCTGGTCGGGCTCTTGGCGCTGAACGTGCTGATCGCGATCATCACCAGCGGCCCGGCGAGCAGGCCGCAGGTCCCCTACCAGCCGTTCTTCGTCGAACAGGTGACCGCGAACAACGTCCGCGACATCAGCTCCACCGGCGACTCGATCGAAGGCACGCTGAAGAAGGAAGCGACCTACGCGCCGCCCGGCGGCGGCGACGAAGTGACGGTGAGCAAGGACTTCAAGACCGAGGTCCCCTCGTTCATCGACAACCGCGCGGTCACCGAACTGCTGACCGAACACCACGTCGTCATCAACGCCTCGCCGCCGGAATCGGGGCGCTCGGTGCTGGGGACGATCCTGCTCGCCTTCCTGCCGACGCTGCTGATCATCGGCTTCTTCCTCTGGCTGATCCGCAAACAGACCGGCGGCGGCGGGGGCGGCATCCTCGGTGGCTTCGGCCGCTCGACCGCGCGGCGGGTGGAGGCCGACGGGCAGAACCGGATCACGTTCAAGGACGTCGCCGGGATCGACGAGGCCGAGGAGGAGCTCGAAGAGATCGTCGACTTCCTGAAAAACCCCGCGCGCTACACGCGGCTCGGCGCGCGCATCCCGCACGGCGTGCTGCTCTACGGGCCGCCGGGGACCGGCAAGACGCTGCTCGCCCGCGCCGTCGCCGGGCAGGCCCACGCGGCCTACTTCCACGTCTCCGCCTCGGAGTTCGTCGAGGCGATCGTCGGCGTCGGCGCCTCGCGCGTCCGCGACCTCTTCAAACAGGCGAAAGCCGCCTCGCCCGCGATCATCTTCATCGACGAGCTCGACGCGATCGGCCGCTCGCGCTCGGGCAACGTCGCCGGCCTCTCCGGCGGCAACGACGAGCGCGAGCAGACGCTGAACCAGATCCTCACCGAGATGGACGGCTTCGAGCCGGGGACCGACGTGATCGTGCTCGGCGCGACGAACCGCCCCGAGGTCCTCGACCGGGCGCTCCTGCGCCCGGGGCGCTTCGACCGCCGCATCGCGGTCAACCCACCCGATCGCAACGGGCGCGTCGCGATCCTGCGGATCCACACCCGCGACGTGACCCTCGCCGACGACGTCGACCTGGAGCGGATCGCCGCCTCGATCCCCGGCTCGACCGGCGCCGACATCGCCCTGCTCGTGAACGAGGCGGCGCTCTTCGCCGCCCGGCGCGAACACGCGCGGGTCGAGCAGCGCGACTTCACCGACGCGATCGAGAAAATCCTCCTCGGCGCCGAGCGCCAGGTGGTGATGACCGACGCCGACCGCCGCCGCACCGCCTACCACGAGTCGGGCCACGCGCTGGTCGGGATGCTCACCCCGGGCGCCGACCCGGTGCGGAAGATCTCGATCATCCCCCGCGGCCAGGCGCTCGGCGTGACCCTCTCGACGCCGGAGAGCGACCGCTACAACTACCGCCGCGAGGACCTCGTCGCCAAAATCAAGGTCGCCCTCGGCGGCCGCGCCGCCGAGCGGGTGGTCTTCGACGACATCACGACCGGGGCCGAGTCCGACATCCAGAACCTCACCCAGGTCGCCCGCGGCATGGTCGGCCGCTGGGGGATGAGCGACGCGATCGGCCCGATCGCGGTCACCGACGGCCGCCAGGACGGCGTCCTCCTCCCCGGCACCGTCCCCGCGTCCGAGCCGACCCAGGAGCTCGTCGACAAGGAGGTCCGCCGGATCGTCGACGAGGCCGAGGACGAAGTGGTCGAGCTGCTGCGCCGCGAGCGCGACCGTCTCGAGGCCCTCGCCACGGCGCTGCTCGAGCGCGAGACGCTCGACCAGCCGGAGGCCTACGAAGTCGCCGGCGTGCCGATGGTCGACGACGCCGCGCTGCAGAGATGACCCCGCACGCGCGGGCGGGAGGCTCGCCGGCGGACCGGCGTACCGGCGGATGCGACGGGTACCCGGGGGGCGGATGCTCCTCCTCACCGAGCGCAAGACGAGAGGCCGGCGGCTTTGACAGCGCGTTCCCGCCAGGCCCAGGAAGCGACCAACGACCCGGCGGCCCCCTCACCGTCGGCGAGCGAGGCGTCTCGTCGTCGATGGGCCGAAAACTCCTGACATACAGGGGTTTTCGGCCCGTCAACATCGGTCGGGAGGCCTCGCGGTGAGCATCGAGCTGGGCGACGCGGGCGTCTCCCGCGCCGACGTGCTGGCGGTCGCGCGCGCGGGCGAGGCGGTGACGATCGGGCCGGCGGCGCGGGCGGCGATGGAGCGGGGGGCGGCGGTGGTCGCCTCGCTGGTCGCCTCGGACGCTCCGGTCTACGGCGTCTCGACCGGCTTCGGGGCGCTGGCGACGACGCCGATCCCGGCGGCGAAGCGGGCGCTGCTGCAGAAGTCGCTGGTCCGCTCCCACGCGGCGGGGATGGGCCCCGAGGTGGAGCGCGAGGTGGTGCGGGCGACGATGTTCCTGCGCGCCCGCAGCCTCTCGATGGGGTACTCGGGCGTGCGGCCGGTCGTCGCCGAGCGGATCGTCGCGCTGCTGAACGCGTCGCTGACCCCGGTCGTCCCCGAATACGGGTCGCTCGGCGCCAGCGGCGATCTCGCCCCGCTCGCCCACTGCGCGCTGCCGCTGCTCGGCGAGGGGACGGTGCGGGACGCCGACGGCGACCTTCTGGACGCCGGCGAGGCGCTGCGCGCGGCGGGGATCGAGCCGCTCGAGCTGGGCGCCAAGGAGGGGCTCGCGCTGATCAACGGGACCGACGGGATCCTCGGCCAGCTCAGCCTCGCGCTCCACGACCTCGAGCTGCTGATGAAGGCCGCCGACCTCTCGGCGTCGATCTCGGTCGAGGCGCTGCTCGGCACCGACCGCGCCTTCGCCGCCGACCTGGTCGGGCTGCGGCCGCAGCCGGGACAGCGGCGCAGCGCCGCCAACATGACCCGGATCCTGGCCGGCTCCGAGGTCGTCGCCAGCCACCGGCACGGCGACCCGCGGGTCCAGGACGCCTACTCGCTGCGCTGCGCGCCGATGGTGAACGGGGCGGCGCGGGACGCGATCACGTACGCGACCGGGGTCGCCGACGCGGAGCTGGTCGCGGCGATCGACAACCCGATGGTGCTGCCCGACGGCCGGGTCGAGTCGTGCGGCAACTTCCACGGCGCGCCGCTCGGCCTCGCCTGCGACCTGCTGGCGATCGCCGTCGCCGACGTCGGCGCGATCGCCGAGCGGCGCACCGACCGGCTGCTCGACCCGACCCGCTCGATGAACCTGCCGCCGTTCCTCGCCGAGGACGCCGGGGTCAACTCGGGGATGATGATCGGCCAGTACACGCAGGCGGCGATGGTCGCCGAGAACCGCCGCCTGGCCGTCCCCGCCGGCGCCGACACGGTGCCGACCAGCGCGATGCAGGAGGACCACGTGTCGATGGCCTGGGGCGCGGCGCGCAAGCTGCGCCGGTCGGTCGCGAACCTGGCGCGCATCCTCGCGATCGAGGTGGTCTGCGGGGTGCGGGCGCTGGAGCTGCGCGAGCCGCTGCGCCCGGCCCCGGCCACCGCGGCGGCGCGCGACTGCCTGCGCGAGGCGGTCCCCGGGTTCGGCGTCGACCGCTGGCTCGCGCCGGAGCTCGAGGCGGCGGCGGGGCTGGTGTCGTCGGGAGCCTTGGTGGATAGGGTCGAAGCAGAGATCGGAGGTCTGGAGTGAGCCGCGAGATCCACGCCCCGCACGGGTCCGAGCTGTCCTGCAAGGGGTGGCCGCAGGAGGCCGCGATGCGGATGCTGATGAACAACCTCGACCCCGCGGTGGCCGAGCGGCCCGAGGACCTGGTCGTCTACGGCGGCACGGGCCGCGCGGCGCGCTCCTGGGAGGCCTTCGAGGCGATCGTCCGCACCCTACGCACCCTGGAGGGCGACGAGACGCTGCTGGTCCAGTCGGGCAAGCCGGTCGGCGTGATGCGCACCCACGAGTGGGCGCCGCGCGTCCTCATCGCGAACTCCAACCTGGTCGGCGACTGGGACAACTGGGACGAGTTCCGCCGGCTCGAGGCCGAGGGGCTGACGATGTACGGGCAGATGACCGCGGGCTCCTGGATCTACATCGGCAGCCAGGGGATCGTCCAGGGGACGTATGAGTGCTTCGCCGAGATCGCGCGACGGCGCCACGGCGGCTCGCTGGCGGGCACGGTGACGCTCACCGCCGGGCTCGGCGGGATGGGCGGGGCGCAGCCGCTGGCGATCACGATGAACGGCGGCGTCGCTCTCTGCGTCGAGGTCGACGGCGGGCGGATCGCCCGGCGCCTTGAGACCCGTTATCTCGACGAGGAGGCCGAGGACCTGGACGACGCGGTGCGGCGCTGCGAGGCGGCGAGGCGGGAGGGGCGGGCGCTCAGCGTCGGCCTGCGCGCCAACGCGGTCGACGTCCTGCCCGCGCTCCTGGCCCGCGGCTTCGAGGCCGACATCGTGACCGACCAGACCTCCGCCCACGACCCGCTGAACGGCTACGTGCCGAACCTGATGAGCCTGGAGGAGGCCGGGCGCCTGCGGGCCGAGGACCCCGAGGAGTACGTGCGGCGCTCCCGCGCGGCGATCGCGGCGCACTGCGCGGCGATGGTCGAGTTCTCCGATCGCGGCGCCGAGGTCTTCGACTACGGCAACAGCCTCCGCGCCGAGGCGCGCCTGGGTGGCTTCGAGCGCGCCTTCGACTACCCGGGCTTCGTTCCCGCCTACGTGCGCCCGCTCTTCTGCGAGGGCAAGGGCCCGTTCCGCTGGGTCGCGCTCTCCGGCGACCCCGCCGACATCGCCGCCACCGACGCGGCCGTGCTCGAGGAGCTGGCGGGCGACGAGGCGCTCGAGCGCTGGATCCGCCTCGCCGGCGAGCGGATCGCCTTCCAGGGCCTGCCGGCGCGGATCTGCTGGGCGGGCTACGGCGAGCGCCACCGGCTCGGCCTGCGCTTCAACGAGATGGTGGCGAGCGGCGAGCTGAAGGGCCCGATCGTGATCGGCCGCGACCACCTCGACTCCGGCTCGGTCGCCTCCCCGTACAGAGAGACCGAGGCGATGGCCGACGGCTCCGACGCGATCGCCGACTGGCCGCTCCTGAACGCGCTCGTCAACACCTCGGCGGGCGCCTCCTGGGTCTCGATCCACGACGGCGGCGGCGTCGGCATCGGCCGCTCGCTGCACGCCGGGATGGTCTGCGTCGCCGACGGCCGCGACCTGGCGGCCGAGAAGCTCGACCGGGTCCTGCGGACCGATCCGGCCATGGGCGTCATCCGCCACGCCGACGCGGGCTACGAGCGGGCAGTCGACGTCGCCGCCGAGCGCGGCGTGCGCGTGCCGATGCGGGAGGGGGATTTGTGAGCGCGCGGACGGGCCGTGCCGAGGATCGCGGTCGCCCGGGCACCCGCGACCGCGCGTGTCGAGTTTGGGTCGCTATAGGGCCCAAACTCGACACGGAGACTCTTGACCGGTGCGGTGGCCGATGACCGTCCTGCCGATCCGCGAGATGGGGGACCCGGTCCTGCGCGAAGTCGCCCGCGAGGTGACCCCCGAGGAGCTGGCGAGCCCGGAGGTCCAGCGGCTGATCGACGACATGATCGAGACGGTGCGCGAGGCGAACGGGGCGGGGTTGGCGGCGCCGCAGGTCGGCGTGTCGAAGCGGATCGCGGTGATCGAGGTCAGGCCGGGCAATCCGCGCTACCCCTACAAGCCGCCGATCCCGTTGACGGTGATCGTCAACCCCGAGCTGAGGCCGCTCGACGAGGTCACCTTCGCCACCAACGAGGGCTGCCTCTCGATGCCGAACGTGCGCGGGGACCTGGAGCGCTTCGAGAACGTCGAGGCGCGCTACCTCGACCGCCACGGCGAGGCCCACACGGTGACCCGGCGCGGGCTCACCGCGGGAACCTTCCAGCACGAGGTCGACCACCTCGACGGCATCCTCTTCGTCGACCGCATGGCCGACATGCGGAGCCTCTCGACCTGGGAGGAGTTCGAGCGCCACGGCAAAGCGGAGTTCCTCGCGCGGGTCGAGGCCCTGGTCGCGCGGGTCGGGTCCTGATGGAGCTCTGGTGCGAGCATGCCTGGCTCGGCGGCGAGGGGGCGAGCGCGGGGGTCGTGATCGAGGTCGCCGGCGAGCGGATCGCCGGCGTGCGGACCGGGGTGGCGGCCCCGCCGCAGGGGGCCGTCGTCCTGCGCGGCCAGGCGTTGCCCGGCCTCGCCAACGCGCACTCCCACGCCTTCCAGCGCGCCTTCCGCGGCAGGACCGAGGCCGGCCGCGGGACCTTCTGGACCTGGCGCGAGCGGATGTACGAGGCGGCGGCGCGCCTCGACCCCGACTCCTACTTCGCGCTCGCCCGGGCGACCTTCGGCGAGATGGCGCTGGCCGGGATCACCGCGGTCGGCGAGTTCCACTACGTCCACCACGCCCCCGACGGCACCCCTTATGAGGATCCGAACGCGATGGGGGCGGCGGTGATCGCGGCGGCGCGCGAGGCCGGCATCCGGATCACGCTGCTCGACACCTGCTACCTCCACGGCGGCATCGGCGAGGAGGTGGGGGAGGGCCGGCGCCGCTTCTCCGACGGCACCGCCGAGGCCTGGGCCGAGCGGGTCGATGCGCTGCGGGGTGGGGCGAGGGTGCGCGTCGGCGCCGCGATCCACAGCGTGCGCGCCGTCGCGCCGGCGGAGATGGGCGTCGTCGCCGCCTGGGCGGGGGAGCGGGGGGCGCCGCTGCACGCCCACGTCTCCGAGCAGCCCGCCGAGAACGAGGCCTGCGCGGCCGCCTACGGCCGCACCCCGACCGAGCTCTTGGCCGAGGCGGGCGCCCTCGGCGAGCGCTTCACCGCGATCCACGTCACCCACCCGACCGGGCGCGACCGGGCGCTGCTCGGCGAGACCGGCGCGACCGTCTGCCTCTGCCCGACCACCGAGCGCGACCTCGCCGACGGCATCGGCCCGGCCGCCGCGCTGCGCGCGGCCGGCGCGCGGCTCGCGGTCGGCAGCGACTCCCAGGCGGTGATCGACCTCTTCGAGGAGGCGCGGGCGATCGAGCTCGACGAGCGCCTGGCGACGCTCGGGCGCGGCAACCACGAGGCGGCCGCGCTGCTTGCGGCGGCGACGGCGGACGGCCACCGCGCGATCGGCTGGCCCGAGGCGGGCGCGATCGCGCCCGGCCGCCTCGCCGACCTCGTCGTCGTGGGCGACGGCGGCGGCCGCCTCGCCGGGATCGCCCCGGACACCGCCGCCGCCTCGCTCGTCTTCGCCGCGAGCGCCGCCGACGTCACCGACGTCGTCGTCGGCGGCGAGTTCGTCGTCCGCGACGGGCGTCACCTGAGGCTCGACGTCGCGGGTGAGCTCCGCGCCTCGATCGCGAACCTCGGCGGTGGCGGATGACATCGCTCGCGATCGACGACGTCGGCCTGCTGATCACGGGCGACCCGACCCTCGGCGAGGGGCCGCTGGGCGAGCTCCGCGACGCCGCCGTCGTCTTCGAGGACGGCGTGGTCGTCGCGGTCGAGCGGGCCGGGGTGGACGCCGACGCCCGGGTCGACGCGGGCGGGCGCTGCGTCATGCCCGGCTTCGTCGACAGCCACACCCACCTCGTCTTCGCCGGCGACCGCTCGGCGGAGTTCGCGGCGCGGATGGCGGGCGCGCCCTACGCGGCGGGCGGCATCCGCGTCACCTCCGCGGCCACGCGCGCGGCGTCGGCGGTGGAGCTCGAGCGCCTCGCCCGCGAGCGCCGGGCCGAGGGCCTGCGCGCCGGGATCACCCACGTCGAGATCAAGTCGGGCTACGGCCTCGACGTCGCCGCCGAGGCGAAGTCCTGCGAGGTCGCGGCGAAGCTCACCGACGACGTCACCTTCCTCGGCGCCCACGTGGTCCCGGCCGAGTTCGAGGCCGACCCCGACGCCTACGTCGACCTCGTCCGCGGCGAGATGCTCGCCGCCTGCGCGCCGCGCTGCCGCTGGATCGACGCCTTCTGCGAGGCAGGCGCCTTCACCGCCGAGCAGTGCCGGGCGGTGCTGGAGGCCGGGCGCGCCGCGGGCCTCGGACTGCGCCTGCACGGCAACCAGCTCGGGCCGGGGGAGGGGGTGCGGCTGGCGGTGGAGCTCGGCGCCGCCTCGGTCGACCACTGCACCTACCTCACCGACGCCGACGTCGAGGCGCTGGCCGGCTCCGACACCGTCGCCACCTTCCTCCCGGCCACCGACTTCTCCACCCGCCAGCCCTACCCCGACGCCCGCCGCGTCATCGCCGCCGGCGCCACCGTCGCCCTCGCCACCAACACCAACCCCGGCTCCAGCAACACGACCTCGATGGGCTTCTGCATCGCGCTCGCGGTCCGCGACATGGGGATGACCGTCGCCGAGGCGGTCCGCGCCGCCACCC
This sequence comes from Solirubrobacterales bacterium, assembly GCA_035547475.1. Taxonomy (GTDB): domain Bacteria; phylum Actinomycetota; class Thermoleophilia; order Solirubrobacterales; family 70-9; genus VAYN01. The sequence continues at coordinate 3,955 of DASZUW010000076.1, read as the reverse complement.
GCGGCGGCGCCGAAGCGCTCCGCCGCGACGACGTCGGCCGCCTCGCCCCCGGCGCCCGCGCCGACGCGATCGTCCTCGACGCGACATCGCCGACCGACTTCGTCTACCGCCCCGGCGTGCCGCTCGTTCGCGAAGCCTTCGTCGCCGGCCGCACCGCCTTCTCGGCGCTCGATCCGGGGCGCTCGGGCTAGCTCGGTCGATCGCCGAGGCGCAGGGAGTCGGCGCCGAGCGCGGCCTCACCGCCGGCGCGCGACCCTCTCGATCAGCTCGACGGTGGTTCCGACCGCGTCGCTGGTGATCCTCACCTCGTCGACCAGCCGGCGCATGATCGTCAGCCCGCGGCCGCCGCCCTCCGTCCGGGCGGTGCGCCAACTGCCGGTGTCACGGACCGTGATCGTCACCGTGTCGCCGTCCTTGTCGGCGCTGACGGCGAAGGTGGATTCGGTGCCGCCGTAGGCGTGCTCGATCGCGTTCGCCGCCGCCTCGGAGGCCGAGAGCGTGAGGTCGAACTGCTGGTCGGCGTCGACCCCGGCGGCCGCCAGCCAGCGGCGGAGCGTGGCGCGCATCTCGGCGAGGACGGAGGCCCGGGTCGGGAAGGTCATCTCCAACGGGCCCTCCCGGCGCAAGGTCTCGATCGCCAGCAGGGCGACGTCGTCCTCCAGCGGCGTCTCGTCGAGGAGCGCCCGGTAGACGTCGTCGGCGAGGTTCGTCTTCGTCTCGCGGACCGCCGCCTCGGCCGCCGCGGTCAGCCGTCCGAAGCCGACGTCGAGCGACTCGCCGCGCCGCTCGATCAGCCCGTCGGTGTAGAGCAACAGCGCGCTGCCGAGCGGGAACGGGTAGGTCACGGACTCGTAGGCGTTGCCGCCGCTCACGCCGACCGGCAGGCCGGGCGTCTGCTCGAGCAGGCGCGAGGCGCCGTCGGGGTCGACCAGCAGCGGCGGGACGTGCCCGGCGAGGATCGCCTCCAGCTCCTCCCGCTGCGGGTCGAGCTCGAAGATCGCCAGCGTCGCCCCGCGGTTGCGCCCGATCGAGACCAGCAGGTCGTTCAGCATCGCGACGACCTCGGTCAGCGGGTGGCCCGCGAACATGTAGGCGCGCAGCGCGGTGCGCACTTCCCCCATCATCGAGGCGGCGACGACGCCGCGGCCGACCACGTCGCCGACGACGAACGCCTGGCGCCCGTCGCGGAGCGGGAAGACGTCGTACCAGTCGCCGCCGAGCCGCACGCCGGTGCCCCCGGGCAGGTACTTCGCGCTGAAGCGCATCCCGGGGAGGTCGGGCAGCGCCTCGGGGAGGAGCGTCCGCTGCATGATCGCGGTGACGGCGCGCATCTCCGCGAGCTGTGCCTCCTCGATCGCGCGCGCGGCGCGGTCGGCCGCGAGCTGCAGCAGGGCGACGTCGTCCGCGTCGAACTCGCGCCGCACGAGCGTGCCGATGTGCATCACGCCGATCACCCGCCCGTCGACCGTGAGCGGCACGCCCAGCATCGAGCGCACGCCCTTCTGGCGCAGGATCGGGTTCACGACCTCGGCCCGGTCGAGGTCGATGATGATCGGCCGCGCCTCGGCGGCGACGCGGCCCGCGAAGCCGCGCGCGAGCGGCACCTGGATGCCCTGGCGGACCTCCTCCTCGAGGCCGCGGGCGGCACGGGCGAGGAGCACGCCACGGTCCTCGTCGAGGAGCAGGACGGCGGCGGTGTCGACCTCGAGGGCGTCGCGGATCCGCTCCAAGAGCGTGCCGAGCATGTCCTCCAGGGACATGTAGGCGAGCGCCGAGGCGGTGATGCCGAGCAGCTGGTCGCGCCGCCCGCTCGAGACGCCGGGCGGGGTACGTTGGCCTTCCGCCTCCATGGAAGGCTCCGGTACCCGGTCTGGGCCGTCCCCTCGCGTCAGGCGCGACCGTCGGCGCCGGTGCGGCCCCCGGGACGCCGCCAGACGGCGGGCCCGCGCGTCAAGAGACTCGTCGGGCCTGCGCGCCGAGGCAATACGGTTCGGGGATGAGGATCCCGGACTCGGCGGTCGAGCTGCTCCTGGCCGGCGCGGCGACGATCGTCGCCACCCGCGACGCGGAGATGCGCCCGGCGCTGACGCGTGGCTGGGGCGTGGCCCTGGCCGCCGACGGCGGGCGGCTGGCGCTCTGCGTCGAGGCGCCGCCCGGGTCGCGGGTGCGGGCGAACCTGGAGGCGAACGGGGAGATCGCGGTGACCTGCAGCCGGCCGACCACCTACCGGACCGTGCAGGTGAAGGGGGTGGCGGAGATCGTCGGCGAGCCCGACGCAGAGCGGCTGCGGGCGGTGCGGGCGCAGGTCGGCGCCTTCTCGGCCGAGGTCGCGCAGCTCGGGCTGCCCGCCGACGCCGGCGAGGCGCTCCTGGCCGACGAGCTGCTGGCGGTGACGGTGGTGCCGCGCGAGGTCTTCGACCAGACGCCGGGGCCGACCGCGGGGGCGCGGCTGTGACCGAGCCGGTGGCGCTGGAGTCGATCATGGCGTGCTTCGGCGGCCTGATCCCCTCGCCGTTTGCGACCTGCTCGCCCGACGGGGTGCCGAACGTCACCTACATGTCGGTCGTCCAGTACGTCGACTCCGACCGCGTCGCGCTCTCGCGCCAGTTCTTCAACAAGACGCGGGCGAACCTCGACGCGAACCCGCGCGGGATGGTGCGGGTGGTCGATCCGACGACGCTCGCCCAGTACGACCTCGACCTCGAATTCCTGCACTCCGAGGCCCAGGGCCAGGCCTTCGAGGCGATGCGGGCGAGCCTCGAGGCGATCGCCTCGCAGACCGGGATGGCGGGCGTCTTCCGCCTGCGCGGCGTCGACGTGCACCGGGTCCTGCGCTGCGCGCAGGTGGGTGGCCGGGCGGCCGGCGGCGCGGAGGCGGGGAAGGACCAGCTGCTGCCGCTGGAGGAGCTGAGCCGCCGCCTCGCCGGCTGCCGCGACTACGAGGACGCGACCGCCGTGGCGCTGGAGGCGCTCGAGGACCTGTTCGGCTTCGCGCCCGCCACGCTGCTGGTCCGCGATCCGCAGGGCGAGCGGCTCTTCGCCGTCTCCGGCAACGGCCACGCGGCCGCGGCGGCGGGGGCCGAGGTGGCGGTCGGGGAGGGCGTGATCGGGACCGCCGCGGCGAGCGCCCAGGTGGTCTGCGTCCCGAATCTGACCCGCAGCCGGGTGATGCAGGAGGCGCTCCGCGCGCAGCTCCCCGCCGAGGCTGCGGCCGCCGAGGAGATCCCGCTGCCGGGCCTGCCCGGGGCGCAGAGCGTCGCCGCGGTGCCGATCGAGGCGGGGGGCGTCGTCACCGGCGTCCTCTACCTGGAGAGCGAGCGGGCCGGCACCTTCGGCCCGCACAACCAGCGCCTGCTGCGGATCGTCGGCAGGCACCTCGGCGCCGTCCTGCGCGGGCTCGACGCCGAGGAGGAGCCGGGCGGGACCGGGGGGCGCGGGGCGCCGGTCGGCGCCGGGTCGGCCGCGGGCCCCGGCGAGCGGTCGGTCGCGGTCACCTACTACGGCGCCGACGACAGCGTCTTCGTCGACGATGCCTACGTGATCAAGGGGGCGGCCGGGCGGATCCTCTGGAAGATGCTCCGCGAACGGGCGGCGCTGGGCCGGGTCGAGTTCACGAACCGGGAGCTCCGCCTCGACGAGGGCCTCGCCCTGCCGGCGGGCGCGAACAACCTCGAGGCGCGCCTGCTGATGCTGCGCAAGCGCCTCGCCGGCGGCGACTTCCCGATCGGCCTTGCGCGGGTCGGCCGCGGGCGCCTCGAGCTGCGCGTCGAGGGGCCCCTGCGGCTTAAGCAAAAATGAAGGTTCGGCGGACCAACTCTTAGGGCCTATCCCTATAGGCCCGCCGCAAGCCTCGCCGCGTGCGCCTTCTTGAACGCGATCAGTCCACTCGCGAGCTGCAGCAGGGCCAGGTGGTTCTCCTCCTTCTTGGACCAGCGGACGAGGATGCCGCGGTTAC
>DASZUW010000075.1:0-4342 GCA_035547475.1 Solirubrobacterales bacterium | reverse complement strand
AGCGACCGCTACGGACGCTAAGCCGCCGCCCCTAGGACAGCGAGAACCGCCGCCCGTCGGCGCCGACGATCTCGGTCGGCAGCACCTCGGCCGCCAGGTCGACCGGGACCCAGCCGCGCCCGACCGGGGCGACGATCACGACCGCGTGGCGGTCGCCGATCGCGGTGAGCTCCGCGTCCGACCAGAAGACCGGCTCGTCGAAGGCCTCCCCGACGATGGCGGCGGTCGCCCGTACGTCGCCCGCCGCGATGCCGATCTCGCCGACTTCGACCAGGGACTCCGGCCCGAACGCATCGCCGGTGCGTGCGATGTGCTGGTTTGCGATCAGCTCGACGACGTTCCCCGCCGCATCGAGGAAGTACACGCAGCCGGCGCCGACGTCGGTCCGGATCGGGTCGCCGTCGAAGGTGAGCGGCTCCTGGCGCTCGCGCAGCCACGCGACCGCCTCGCGGATCGAGCTTGCCGGGACGTTGATCGCGAAGTGGTAGCGGGCGTCGAGGCCCGGGGCGGCGGGCTCGAAGCGGATCGTCGAGTCGCGGAGCCGCACGGCGATCGCGCCTGATTCGCGCTCCACGGGCAGCCCGAGCCGCTCGCCGTAGAACGCCGCCTGCCCCTCCAGATCGCCCGTCGCCAGCGTCAGTTGACCGATGCGCATGCGCGCATCCTCTCGCACGCCCCCCGGGGATCTAGGCCGGCGTGGCGGCGCGGAGCTTCTCGAGCGCCGCCGCGATGCGGGCGACGCCCTCGGCCGCGTCGGTGGCGGGGACCGGCGCGAAGGAGAGCCGCAGGCTGTTCTCGCCGCCGCTCATCATGAAGTCGGGGCCGGCGACGAAGGAGACGCCCTCGCCTTTGGCCTCCGCCAGGAGCGCCTTGGTGTCGGTGCCCTGGGCGAGGTCGAGCCAGAGGAAGTAGCCGCCCTGGGGGACGACGAAGACCGCCTCGGGGATCCTCTCGCGCAGCGCGTCGACGAGCGCCTCGCAGCGCGCCTTCAGCTCGCCCTTGACGAAGGTGATGTTCTCGTCCAGCGCACCCGAGCGGCAGAGCTCGAGGACGATCGACTCGGCCAGCATGTTGGGCGAGATGTACTGCTCGTTGGCGTGTTTGGCGAGCTTCGCGATCTCCTCGGGCGGGCCCACCAGGTAGCCGACCCGCACGCCCGGGCTCACCGTCTTCGAGAACGAGGAGGCGTGGACCACCTTGCCGCCCTCGTCCATCGAGAGCATCGTCTCCAGCGGCTCGCCCTCGAAGGGCAGCTCGCGGTACGGGTCGTCCTCGAAGAAGAGGAAGTCGTGCTCGGAGGCCAGCTCGACCAGCCGCCGCCGCTTCTCCACCGAGAGCGTGCAGCCGGCCGGGTTGTGCGCGTTCGGGATGCAGTGGACGAAGGCGATCGGCCCATCGGCGAGCGCCGCCTCCAGCGCCCCCACGTCGAGGCCGTCGGCCTCCAGCGGGATCGGCACCAGCTCGGCCCCGAGCTGGTGCAGGAGGAGCAGCGTCCGGTCGTAGGTCGGCTGCTCGACCGCGACCCGCGTCCCCGGCTTCACCAGCTGCGCGAACAGCATCGCGCCCGCCTCGAGCGACCCGTTGGTCACCATCACCTGGGCCGGATCGACGCCGCCGTGCCGCTCCGCGATCCACCCGCAAAGCCCCGGGTGCCCGATCCCGACCCCATAGGAAAGCGCCGTCTCCCAATCGTCGGTGAGCGCCCGCCGCGCGGCCTCCCGAACCTGCTCGTGAGGAAGGATGTCGGCGCTCGGCGCCCCGCGGGCGAAAGAGATCGTGTCGGGCATGCATCGACCCTAGCAACGGCCTCAACTCCCGCGAACTCCGCCAATTTCACCGCCCCAGGGGGGAGAACCGCAGGTCCTTCCGACCTTAAGGGCCACATATGGCCCTTAAGGTCGGAAACCTGTCCCGGGAACGGGGGATTGTTGGGTTGGTGGCGCGTCAGCAGGGGGTGATCACGCTCGACCAGCTCACCTCCCTGGGTGTGGGACGGCGGACGATCAAACGCTGGATCGCCGCCGGGCGGCTGCGGGCCGTGCACCGCGAGGTCTACGCGTTCGGGCCTCGGCCGCTCACCAAGCGCGGGAAGTGGCTCGCGGCGGTCCTCGCCATGGGACCGGATGCGTTTCTCAGCCATCGGAGCGCGGCGGCGCTCTGGGGGTTGGCCGGGGACCGACCGAAGGTCGACGTGACCGCGCCGCGCGGCAGACAGGTCCGACCGGGTCGCAAGGGGATCCAGGTGCATCGATGTCGATTCGACCCGCACGAAGTCACCGTCCGTGACGGGATCGCGGTCTCCACGGTCGCGCGCACCCTCTTCGATCTCGCCGAAGGCTCCCAGCCTCACGAACTGAAAAGCGCCTGGGACGAAGCGTCGCGGCTCCGCCTCCTGCGCGTGCCGGAGGTCGCCGCCGTCTACGAGCGCGGTCGCGGGCGCCGCGCGCGCACCCGCATCCGGCCGCTCCTCGCCGCCGAGCAACGCCACGTCGAAGACAGCGCTTCGCCGCTCGAGGACCGCTTCGCCGAATTCGTCGTCGCGCACCGTCTGCCGCCGCCGCAGACCAACGTCCTCGTCGGCAAGGACGTGGTCGACGCGCTCTGGCCCGGCGCCCGCCTCATCGTCGAGCTCGACTCCTGGGAATTCCACGCCCACCGCGCCGCGTTCGAGAAGGACCGCGACCGCGACACCGACCATCTGCTCGCCGGCTACCGCACCGTCCGGGTCACCCACCGGCGCCTCACCGAGCAACCGGAGCGACTCGCCGGGCAGATTCGCGCGCTGCTCGAGCAGGGCTAGGCGCGCAACGCGCCGAGCATCTCGACCGCGATCGCGGCCGTCTCGGTCGGGCTTTCGCCGACGCGGACGCCCTTGGCTTCGAGGGCGTCCTTCTTCGCCTGGGCGGTGCCGGAGGAGCCGGAGATGATGGCGCCGGCGTGGCCCATCTGCTTGCCGGGCGGGGCGGTGAAGCCGGCGATGTAGGCGACCACGGGCTTGGAGACCTCGGCGGCGATGAAGTCGGCGGCGCGCTCCTCGGCGTCGCCGCCGATCTCGCCGACCATGACGATGAGCTCGGTGTCCGGATCGGCCTCGTAGAGCTTGAGGATGTCGATGAAGTCGGAGCCGACGATCGGGTCGCCGCCGATGCCGACGATCGAGGAGTTGCCGGTGCCCGCCTGTTTGAGCTCGTTGCCGATCTGGTAGGTCAGGGTGCCCGACTTGGAGACGACGCCGATCGGGCCCGGGTCGAAGAAGGCGTCGGGGATGATGCCGACGTTGGCCTTGCCCGGCGAGAGGACGCCGGGGCAGTTCGGGCCGATCAGCCGCACGCCCTTCTCCTTCGCCTTCCAGTAGGTGCCGAGCATGTCGAGCACGGGGATGCCCTCGGTGATCGCGATGACGGTCTCGACGCCGGAGTCGATCGCCTCGTCGATCGCCGCCGCGGCGAAGCGCGCCGGGACGAAGATCATCGAGGTGTTGGCGCCCGCCTCGGTGACCGCCTCGGCGATCGTGTCGAAGACGGGCGTCCCCTCGACGTCCTGGCCGCCCTTGCCGGGGGTGACGCCGGCGACGAGGTCCGTCCCGTAGGCCTTGTTGCGCAGCCCGTGGAAGGAGCCCTCGCGCCCCGTCAGCCCGGAGACCGCGAGCTTCGTCCCCTCGTCGACGATGATGCTCATGACGCCCCTCCCGCCAGCTCGACCACGCGGCGCGCGGCGTCCAGCATCGTCTTCTCTTGGTGCAGGTTCGGCAGGTTCGCCTCGGCGAGGATCGCCAGGCCCTCTTCGAAGTTCGTGCCGTCGAGGCGGACGACCAGCGGCAGGTCGAGGTCGATCTGGCTCGAGGCGGTGACGATCCCCCTGGCGATCTCGTCGCAGCGGGTGATGCCGCCGAAGATGTTGAAGAGGATCGCCGTCACCTTCGAGTCGGACTTGATGACTTCGAGCGCGTTCACGATCGCGTCGGCTTTCGAGCCGCCGCCCGCGTCGAGGAAGTTGGCCGGCGCGCCGCCCGCCTGGGCGACGACGTCGAGCGTCGACATGCAGAGCCCGGCGCCGTTGGCGAGGATGCCGACGTTGCCGTCGAGTTTCACGTAGGTGAGGCCTTTTTCCTTCGCCATCTGCTCCTGCGGGTTGTCCGCGGTGTCGGCGATCTCGGCCAGGTCCTCGTGGCGGAAGAGCGAGTTGCCGTCGATCGTCACCTTGGCGTCGAGCGCGACCACCTTGCGGTCGGTGGTGACGATCAGCGGGTTGACCTCGATCAGCGTCGCGTCCTCGGAGCGCGCCACCTCGTTCAGCTTCGCCAGCACGTCGGCGGCCTCGTCGAGCGCGTCCTCGGCCAGCC
>DASZUW010000074.1:0-3720 GCA_035547475.1 Solirubrobacterales bacterium | reverse complement strand
AGCTGGACGACGACCGAGACGATCGCCTCGCTCCTCGTCGGCGTCCTCCTGCTCGCCGTCTTCGTCTGGGTCGAGAGCCGGGCCCGGCAGCCGATCATGCCGCTGCGGCTCTTCGCCAGCCGCCGCCGGTCCGGCTCTTACGGCGCACGCACGCTCTACCTCGGCGTGATGATCAGCTTCTGGTTCTTCATCACCCAGTACCTACAGGTGGTCAAGGGCTTCAGCGCGATCCTGACCGGCGTCGCCTTCATGCCGATGACCCTGGCGAACTTCGCCGCGGCGCTCTGCATCCCCCGCCTGACCCGGCGGATCGGCAACCCGCTCGTGATCACCGTCGGCGTCGCGGTCACCCTCGTCGGCATGGTCTGGCTGACCCGCATCTCCCCCGGCAGCTCCTACCTCCTCGCCTTCGCGCTGCCGCTCGTCCTGCTCGGGGTCGGGCAGGGGCTGTCGCAGGGCCCGCTCACGGCCGAAGGCCTGGTCGGCGTCGCCGACCGTGATGCCGGCGCCGCCTCGGGGATCACCTACGTCGCCAGCCAGGTGGGCACCTCGCTCGCCCTGGCGATCCAGACCGCCGTCTTCGCCGCCGCGGCCGGCGGCGGGCTCGCCGGGACGGCGCTGCTCACGCACCGCATCTCCGCCGCCCTGACGGCAGCCGCCGTGCTGCTGGCGCTCTCACTGGCGGTCGTCGTCGTGACGATCACGGTGCGCCGGGGGGACGCGGCGCCGGGCATCGACGGCGTCGCGGGGGAGGCGGGCGGATGAGCAGGCGGCGCGGAGGGCATGAGGTGGCCTCGCAGGGCCTCCCACGGATGCAGGCACGGGTCTACCCTGACCGCATGGACCCCACCGAGGAGATCGCCGAGTTCCTGACCTCCAGGCGCGCCAGGGTCACGCCCGAGCAGGCCGGCCTACGCTCCTACGGCGAGCGACGGGTGCCGGGGCTGCGTCGCGAGGAGGTCGCCGCGCTCGCCGGGGTCAGCCTCGACTACTACAAGCGCCTGGAGCGCGGGAACCTCGGCGGGGTCTCCGACGGCGTGCTGGAGGGATTGGCCGAGGCACTCCGGCTCGACCCGGCCGAGCGCGCGCACCTGCGCGACCTGGCGCGCGCCGCGAACCCGACCATCCCCCGCCGGCGGCCGGTGGTGCCGCAGGAGGTACGCCCCGCGGTGACCAAGGTGCTCGACGCGATCAGCGCGCCGGCGCTGGTACGCAACTCGCGCTTCGACTACATCGCCGCCAACCCGCTCGGCCGCGCCCTCTACGCGCCGATGTTCGAAAGCCGCGAGCAGCCTCCCAACAGCGCCCGCTTCACCTTCCTCGACCCGGCCTCGGGCAGCTTCTACCCGGAATGGGACGAGGTCGCCGAGGAACTGGTCGCCTACCTGCGCTCGGAGGCCGGCCGCGCTCCCGAGGATCAGGACCTCGCGGGCCTGATCGCCGAGCTCTCCGGGCGCAGTGCCGACTTCCGCTCGCTCTGGGCCGCGCACAATGTCCGCTTCCACGACACCGGCGCCAAGCGCCTGCACCACCCGATCGTCGGCGAGATCACGGTCGGCTACGAGACGATGCAGATGAGCGCCGACCCGGCGCTCACCATGAGCATCTTCACGGTCGAGTCGACCTCCGCGTCGCAGGACGCGCTCACGATCCTGTCGAGCTGGAGCGCGTCGGAGGCCGGGAGCGAAGTCTGATCGCTGCGGCGCGGCAGGGCAAACGGCGGCGCTGCGGTTTGGCTTCCTGCCCAGAGCGTCCGCAAGGGCGGCGCATTCGGCGGCGACCAGCGCGCGATCTACGCGAGGAGCATCTGAGCGACCGACCGGGAAATCAGGGGTCATAACTGTGTTTCAAATCCACTACTTGGGTGAGCGCCAACTCCGCGGAGGTTGATCCGTTCCGCGGACCCGGACGGACCGCGCGACTGTTGCGACTGTTGCGCTAGTTGCGGGTGTTGTGCTACTTTCGATGAGACTATCGACCGAAAGAAGGAGGTGCAGGTGATGACCACCACGGCCGCCGGCACCGAGCGTGCCGCGCTCCAGATCCAGCTTGCCTACCCGACGCTGCGTAAGGCGGCGGAGATCCTCGGCGTGGACGCGTCGACGCTCTCGCGTCGCAAGCCCCGGTCGATCGAGGTCGGTTCGCAGAAACGCCTGGCGCCGCGCACGGTGATGGTCGAGGCCGCCTACTTCAACCGTCGCGATCCCGCCGACGTCGAGGTCGCGCTGATCGAGGTCGCCGAAGAGCAACTGCCCGAGGCCCGCGAGGCGGTCGAAGAGGAACTGACCGCCTACACGCGCGAGCGGAGCTCCGGCGAGGTCATCCCCAAGCCGGACTCCGACTGGCTCGAGGAGGCCCGGAGCTTCCTCCCGGACGCCCTCTTCGACCAGGTGCGGGACGTCTACGACCGAGCGGACGGCCCCGGCCGTCTGTCCGGTCCCGCCCCGAACTAGCCCTTCGGCAGCCGCGGCGGCGGCTCCATCAGCATGTAGGTGCCGGGTCCGGCGATCGAGGCGGGGCGCTGCGCGGGGCGGAACCCGAACTGCGCCGCGAGTTCCTCCCGCGCGTCTCCTTCGGCGAGGAACCCGACGCAGCGCCCACGGTGGTCGACCGACCCGACTTCGGCCAGAGAGGCGAGGAGCAGGGTGCCGCAGAAGCGACTGAGCGCCCGATCGTGGCGATCATCGGCTTCGCTCAGCGCGAGCTCGCGCAGATGGACGGGCAGCCTCGGATCCTCGTCGACGTGGAAGCACAGGGCGCAGACCACCTCCTCGGTCCTCAGATCGACACAGAACAGGGCGCGGTGGCGTGCCTTGGCCGCGGCCCTGCCGATCCTCCCGCGTAGATCGCCGTCGCGGAAGCGGTCGGTCTCCATCCGACGGCGCCGGGTGGTCACCCGATACCGCGCGGGACCGGCCCCGCGCGGAAGGAGGTGCGGGAGGCGGTCCTCGACCTCGACGCGGGTCTCCTCTCCCGAGCGATGCTCGACCGAGACCGCGCGACGGAGATCGAGGTCCCACCAGAACCGGCGCCAGAAATCGAGCGTCATCGAGCGGATGTTCGGCCCCCTTGCCATGGCCGCTGAACCATAGGGCGCAGGGACACGGCGACCGGAAACCGGAGAGGTCGGCGGCCCGCCCGTCGGAAGGACCGGCCGACATCTGCCACCGGCGGGTCTTGTTGTGGATGCCGCCCTAGGCTCCTCCGCCCCAGGCGGGTCGCTCCCCGCCCGCCCGGCTCGGGTGGTCGAGGTCGGCGCCGCCAGGAGGTGACCGACCGGCCGTCTCGAGGGACCGGGGGGTCCCCGCCGTCCCGCGGCCGGGACGACGGGCTGAACTTTTCTTCCACCGCACCCGGTGCAACCGGGCTCCGCGCTGGCCAATGGGCGGGCAAGCAACCCGCCCACGCCAAAGGAGCCCGCCGTGGAACCCGAAGCTCTCACCCACCTGCCCGCCGGCGAGCGGGTCGCCGGCGCCGCCGCCAAGGTCGGGGCGCTCACCCGACTGGCGGCCGTCGCGGTCAAACCCGACCCCGACGGCCTGCCGGGGATGCCGGCCGCGACCAAACTGGTCGACGGCCTCGCCGCCTTCATCCTGCTCGCCTGCGTCGCGGGCTTCCTGCTCGGCGTCGGCCAGTGGGTGCTCGGCAGCAAAACGTCGAACTTCAGCCAGTCCGACTCGGGCAAAAGCAAGGTCCTCGTCTCGGTCCTCGGCGCCTTCG
>DASZUW010000073.1:0-9602 GCA_035547475.1 Solirubrobacterales bacterium | reverse complement strand
CGACTTCGACCTGACCCTCGCCAACGACAACGCGCCGGGCCAGATGGTCCTCTCCGGCGACGCCGAGAAGGTCGGCGAAGCGCGCAAGGCGCTGCGCGCCGAAGGCGCGAAGGCGATCCGCCTGCCGGTCGCCGGCGCCTTCCACTCGCCTTTGATGGAGCCGGCCGTCCCCGGCTACGAGGAGATCCTCGCGGCGACCGAGTTCGCCCCCGCCCCGGGCGTCTACTCCTGCATCACCGCCGCCCCCTTCGACGACGTCCGCGCCGATCTTTTGAGCGCGCTGACCCGGCCCGTCCGCTGGCGCGACACGCTCGCCGCGATGCGCGACGCCGGCGCCACCGCCTTCCTCGAGACCGGCCCGGGCGACATCCTCACCGGCCTCTCCCGCCGCACGCTCGGCGAGGAGGTCGAGTCCCGCACCCTCGACGACGCCAAGGAGACCGCCGGTGCCTGAGGCCACCTCCGAGCCGCTCGCCGCCCCGGCCTTCGCCGCGCCCCCGCTGGTGCGCTCCGGCGCCTCGATGATCGGCGTCGGCACCGCGCTGCCCGCGACCGTGGTCCCCAACGCGGCGATCGCCGAGCGGCTCGGCATCGACGCCGAGTGGATCGTCAAACGCACCGGGATCGAAGAGCGCCGCGCCGCCCAGCCCGGCGAGCGCCTCTTCGAGTTCGCCGCCGCCGCCGGCGCCGAGGCCCTCGCCGAAGCCGAGGTCGACGCGAGCGAGGTCGACCTGATCGTCCTCGCCACCACCTCCAACGAGGAGCTGATGCCCGCCGCCGCCCCCCGCGTCGCCGCCGCCCTCGGCGCCACCAACGCCGCCTGCTACGACCTCGGCGCCGCCTGCACCGGCTTCCTCAGCGCCGTCTCGGTCGCCTGCGGCCAGATCGAATCGGGGCGCGCGGTTAACGTACTCGTGATCGGCGCCGATCTGATGATGCCCCTGACCGACCCCGACGACCGCGCGACCGCCGCCGTCTTCGCCGACGGCGCCGGCGCCGTCCTCATGCGCGGCACCCTGGAGAGCCGCGTCGGCCCGATCGTCCTGCGCTCCGACGGCACCCGCGCCGACCTGATCCGGATCGCCCGCGAGGACCTCGTCATCCGCATGCAGGGCCACGAGACCTTCAAGTACGCGGTCGACATGATGTCGGCCTCGACCTCCGTGGCGGTCGCGCAGGCGGGCCTCGACCTCGACGACATCGACCTCTTCGTCTACCACCAGGCCAACGCGCGGATCCTGCGCGCGGTCGGCGAACGGCTCGGCATCGCGCGCGAGCGGGTGGTCGACTGCATCGCCCACCTCGGCAACACCTCGGCGGCGACGATCCCGCTGGCGCTCGCCCAGGCCAAGCGCACCGGGCACCTCCGCCAGGGCGCCCGGGTGCTGCTCGGCGCCTTCGGCGCCGGCCTCAGCTGGGGCGCGACCGTGATCGAGTGGGGAGGGGCGGTGAGCGTCGGTGTCTGAGGCGGCGAAGCGCCCGGAGGGCTGCGCGCTGGTGACCGGGTCCTCGCGCGGGATCGGTGCGGCGACGGCGCTGGCGCTCGCCGGCGACGGCTGGCACGTGCGGGTCAACTACCGCACAGACGAGGCGGGCGCCAAGGACGTCGTCGCCCGGATCGAGGACGCGGGCGGCACCGCCACCCTCTGGCAGGGCGACGTCGCCGACGTCGCCGACGTCGGGCGCCTCGTGGAGCCCGGCGACGACGGTCCGGTCCTCGTCCTCGTCAACAACGCCGGCGTGCGCGTCGACAACCTCTCGCCCTCGCTCACCGACGAGGACTGGCAGACCGTCATCGACACCAACCTCACCTCGACCTACCGCGCGACCCGCGCGGCCCTGCCGAAGATGATGCGCGCGCGCTTCGGCCGCGTGATCAACGTCGCCTCGGTGGCGGGCATCCGCGCCAACCCGGGCCAGGCGAACTACTCGGCCTCGAAGGCGGGGGTGATCGGCTTCACCCGGACGGTCGCCGCCGAGGTGGCGCGCCGCGGCGTCACCGTCAACGCCGTCGCCCCCGGCCTGATCGAGACCGCCTTCACCGAGGAGGTCCTCGAGGGCGACATGGCGAAGGCCATCCCGGCGCGCCGGGTCGGCACGCCCGAGGAGGTCGCGGCCTGCATCCGCTTCCTCGCCTCCCCGGAGGCTTCTTACGTGACGGGAACGACGCTGACCGTGGACGGCGGCCTCAGCGCTTAGGACGGACAAAGGAAAAAGGAGAGAGCAAATTGGCAACGCAAGTAAGCAGCGAGAACGTCGAGAAGACGATCTACGACGGTCTCGTCGAGCTCGGCACCGAGCGCGACGACCTCTCGCGTGAGGCGACCCTGGAGAGCCTCGACGTCGACTCGCTCGACCTGGTCGAGCTCGCCCAGATCGTCGAGGACGAGTACGGAGTCGAGCTGAAAGGCGACGACGTCAAGGACGTGAAGACCGTCGGCGAGGTCATCGACCTGGTGGTGGCGAAGGCAGGATGACGCGCCGCGTCGTCATCACGGGAGTCGGCGCCGTCACCCCGCTGGGGATCGGCTCCGACCCCCTGATCGACCGCTGGCTGGCGGGCGAATCGGGGATCGAGGACGGCTTCGGCCGTTGCCTCGACTTCGAGCCGACCGACTTCCTCTCCAAGAAGGAGGTGCGGCGGGCCGACCGCTTCACGCAGATGGCGATCGTCGCCGGCGACGAAGCGATCGCGCAGGCCTTCGGCGAGGAGCGGGCGCTGCCGTACGACCCCTACCGCGTCGGCTGCGTGATCGCGACCGGGATCGGCGGCCTCGTCTCGCTCGAGCGCGAGCAGGAGAAGCTGATCACGAAAGGCCCGAAAGCGGTCTCGCCGCTGGCGGTGCCGCTGATGATGGGGAACGCCGCCGCCGCCGCGGTCTCGATGCGCCACGGACTGCAGGGCCACACCTACGCGGTGTCCTCCGCCTGCGCGGCGGGGAACAACGGGCTCGGCGACGCCGCCCGGATCATCCAGGTCGGCGACGCCGACGCGGTCGTCGCGGGCGGGGCGGAGGCCTGCATCACCGGCGTCGCCACCGCCGCCTTCGCCTCGATGGAAGCGACCTCGGCCTCGGGGATCTCGCGGCCCTTCGACGCGCGCCGCGACGGCTTCGTGATGGGCGAGGGCGCCGGCGTCCTCGTGCTGGAGGAGCGGGAGGCGGCGGAAAGGCGCGGCGCGACGATCCTCGGCGAGCTGATCGGTTATGGCGTCACCGCCGACGCCCACCACCTGACCGCGCCGCAGCCGGAGGGCGAGGCGGCGGCGAAGGCGATCACCTTCGCGCTCGCCGACGCCGACATCACCGCCGTCGACGTCGACTACGTGAATGCGCACGGCACCTCGACGCCGCTGAACGACGCCGCCGAGACGAAGGCGATCAAGGCCGCGCTCGGCGAGCGCGCCGCCGACGTCCCGGTCAGCTCGACCAAGTCGGCGATCGGCCACCTGCTCGGCGCCGCCGGGGCGGTCGAGGCGATCGCCACGCTGGAAGCGCTGCGGCGTCGCGAAGCCCCCCCGACTGTCGGCTATGAGAGCTCGGAGGATGGCCTCGACCTCGACTACGTGCCAGGCTCGGCGAAACCGATCGTGAACGGAGACGGCCCGGTCGTGGCGATCTCCAACTCGTTCGGCTTCGGCGGCCACAACGCCGTCATCGTCCTCTCCGCCAACTGACCCGACCCGTCCCATGGCCACCGCCGTCAAAGCCCCGCCTCCCGCCCCCGGCGACACGCCGCTCGGGCAGCTGCAGATGCTCTGCGACCCGGGCACGTTCCGGCCGCTGCGCTCCGGCGTCTCCAGCCTGCGGCTGGGGGAGCGGGCGATGCCCGGCGACGGCGTCGTCGCCGGCGCCGGCGAAGTCGACGGCCGCCCGGTCTTCGGTTACGCCCAGGACCCCGCCGTCCTCGGCGGCAGCCTCGGCGAGGTCCACGCCGACACGATCGTCCGCACGATGCGGATGGCGGGCGACGCGGGCGCGCCGGTGGTCGGCTTCGTGCGCTCCGGCGGAGCGCGCCTGCAGGAGGGCCATGCCGCGCTGGCGGGCTACGGCCGCATCTTCCGCGCCAGCGTCGAGCTCTCGCGCAAGGTGCCGCAGATCTCGATCCTCTCCGGCGTCTCGGCCGGCGGCGGGGCCTACTCGCCCGCGCTCACCGACTACGTGGTGATGACGAAGGACTCGCGGATGTTCCTCACCGGGCCGAAAGTCGTCGCCGAGGCGATGGGCGAAGAGATCTCGATGGAGGCGCTCGGCGGGCCGAAGGTCCACGGGCGCAACGGCGTCGCCGACCTGATCGCCGAGGACGCCGCCGACGCGGTGCTGAGGACCCGCCGGCTGCTGGCGCTCCTGCCGCAGAAGATCGGCGGCCGGCCGCACCCGTACCTTGTCGTCGACCCCGACGGGGAGGACCCGGGGGCGATCGTGCCGGCGGAGCAGCGCAAGGTCTACGACGTGCGCGAGGTCGCGGCGGCGATCCTCGACGGCGGCAGCCTGCTGGAGCTCTCGCCGCGCTGGGCGCCGAACATGGTGACCGCGTTCGCGCGCCTCGAGGGCCGCCCGGTCGGCCTGATCGCCAACCAGCCGCGCCAGCTCGGCGGCGTGATCGACGCCGCCGCCTCGGAGAAGGCGGCGCTCTTCGTCGACGACTGCAACCGCTTCGGCCTGCCGCTGCTGGTCTTCGTCGACACCCCCGGCTTCATGCCGGGCCGCGTCCAGGAGGAGGCCGGGGTGATCCGCCACGGCGCCTCGCTGCTGCGCGCCTTCGCCGGCGCCCGCGTGCCGAAGGTGACGCTGGTGCTGCGCAAGGCCTTCGGCGGCGCCGCGATCACGATGAACTCCAAAGACCTCGGCGCCGACGTCGTCTTCTCCTGGCCGGGCGCACAGATCGGCATCATGGCGGCGCGTCAGGCGGTCGGCATCGTCCACGGGCGGCGCCTGCGCGAGGACGGGTCGCTCTCGCGCGACGAGCTCGCCGAGGCGTACGCGGCCGAGCACCTCACGGCGCCGGCGGCGGCGGCGAGCGGCTGGGTCGACGAGGTGATCGAGCCCGATGCAAGCCGCGAGAGCCTCGCCTGGGCCCTGCGCTCCCTGAGGGGCCGTTGAGCGGTCGGGCCGTCCGCGCCTACGCGGCGCTGGGGGACAGCTTCACCGCCGGGCGCGACTCGATCGACGCCGAGCGCTGGGCGGACCTGCTCGCGGCGGGGCTGCGCCGGGTCAACCCGGAGCTGCGCTACGAGAACCTGGCGGTCGACGGGGCGACCAGCGCCGAGGTGCTCGAGCAGCAGGTCGAGCCCGCGTTGGCGCTTCAGCCCGACTTCGTCACCGTGATCTGCGGCGCCAACGACGTGCTGCTGTCGACGCGGCCCGACGTCGCCGGATACGCGGAGCGGATCGACGCGATCCTGCGGCGGCTGCGCGAGGGCGCGCCGGAGGCGATGGTGGTGACCGCGACCGCGCCGGAGGGCTGGCAGTTCATGGAACTGCGCCCGCGCACCGAAAGGCGGCTGATCGAGGCGACGACGGAGCTGAACGAGATCACGCGCGCGGCGGCGGAGCGTTACGACGTCGCCTGCCTGCCGGTCGCGGGCCACCCGGCGCTGCGCGACCCGGCGACGTTCTCGGCCGACGGCCTGCACCCCTCGAGCGCCGGGCACCGGACGGTCGCGCGCGAATCGGCCCGATACTTGCACGAGCAGCTCGGCATCGACTTCGACATGGGAGAGGACGAATCGTGATCCTGGAGGGCAAGAAGATCCTCGTCACCGGCATCGTCAACCGCCACAGCATCGCCTTCTCGATCGCCGAGCGGGCGCAGGCACAAGGGGCGGAGGTGCTGCTGACGAGCTTCGGCCGGGTGAAGCGGATGACCGAGCGGGCGGCGGCGCGGCTCGACCCGGCGCCCGACGTGCTGGAGCTCGACGTCAACTCCGACGCCGACGTGGCGGCGGTGCGCGAGGAGCTGCGGGAGCGCTGGGGGACGGTCGACGGCGCCGTCCACGCGATCGCCTTCGCGCCCGGCGACGCGATCGGCGGCGAGTTCATGGCGACGCCGCGCGAGAGCGCGAAGGTCGCCTTCGAGACCAGCGCCTACTCCTACAAGGCGCTGGCCGAGGCGGTGGCGCCGCTGATGGGCGGCGGCGGCGCGCTGATCGGCCTCGACTTCGACGCCTCGGTCGCCTGGCCGACCTACAACTGGATGGGCGTGGCGAAGGCGGCGCTCGAGTCGGTCAACCGCTACCTCGCCCGCGACCTCGGGCCGCGGGGCATCCGGGTCAACCTCGTCTCGGCGGGCCCGGTCCACACCGCCGCCGCCTCCGGCATCTCCGGCTTCAGCGACCTCGAGGGCCTCTGGGGCGACGCCGCCCCGCTCGGCTGGGACCCCCACGACGCGACCCAGGTCGCCGACGCGGCCCTCTTCCTCCTCTCCGACCTGAGCCGCGCGACGACCGGCGAAATCCTCCACGTCGACGGCGGAGCGCACGCGGTCGGCGCCCCGTCGCAGACGTCGGGCTGACGGTAGTTCCCGCGGTCCGGGGGAGCCGCGAGCTCACCTCCGCGTGAAGGAGACCTCCCGGTGGATCGTGGTCTGGTCCATTCGTCCTCCGCCCGCTACCCGATGGTCGTCCTCTCGACGTCATCACCGCGTGCGACGAATATCTCACTGACGAGCTCCGGGGGGAAGAGGCCCTGGGCGGCGACGCCCGGGTCGGCCTCGAGGCGCGCCGCCAATGCCGCCGGGTCGTCGAGGCCCGGGCCGCGGTAGTCGGCGATCAGGCCGCCGTCGGGGCTGGGCGGCGAGTTGGGGCGGACGGCGACGTCGTCGCCGAGGCGGGCGAGCGTCGAGGAGAGGCCGAAGGCGAAGAGCTCCAGCGGCACCGGCCGGGCGAGGCGCTCGACCGGCTTGGTCGAGTCGGCGATGACGACGAAGCGATCGGCCGCCGCGGCGACGATCTTCTCGCGCAGGTGGGCGCCGCCGCCGCCCTTGATCAGCCAGCCGTCCGGGGTCACCTCGTCGGTGCCGTCGATCGCGATGTCGAGGCGGCCGAGGGTGTCGAACCTCTCGACCGGGATGCCGAGGGAGCGCGCCTGCGCCTCGGTCGCCGGGGAGGTCGCCACGCAGCGCAGGCCGGTGAGCCCGCGCCGGGCGACGGCGGGGAGGAGATGGGCGACGGTCGAACCGGTGCCGAGTCCCACGGTCATGCCGCTCTCGACCAGCTCGGCGGCCGCTTCGGCGGCGAGGCGCTTCTCGTCGTCAAGGCTCACGTCATCGCGACTCTATTCGGCTACCCTCAACGTTCGCGTCTCGATGGGACAGAGTCTGTCCGGTCGGGCGCGCCGCGAAATCCGACCAGGAGCCAGATCGATCAGATGACCGTCACGCCCACCCAGGACTACAAGGTCGCCGACATCGGCCTCGCCGAGTTCGGCCGCAAGGAGATCTCACTCGCCGAGGTCGAGATGCCGGGCCTTATGCAGACCCGGGAGGAGTTCGGGGCGCGGAAACCGCTGGCGGGCGCGCGGATCACGGGCTCGCTCCACATGACGGTCCAGACGGCGGTGCTGATCGAGACGCTGGTCGAGCTCGGCGCCGAGGTGCGCTGGGCGAGCTGCAACATCTTCTCGACCCAGGACCACGCCGCGGCGGCGATCGCGGCGGCGGGGATCCCCGTCTACGCCTGGAAGGGCGAGACGCTGGAGGAGTACTGGTGGTGCACCGAGCAGGCGCTGACCTGGCCGGGCGAGGACGGGCCGAACATGATCCTCGACGACGGCGGCGACGCGACGCTGCTGGTGCACAAAGGCGTCGAGTACGAGGCGGCGGGCGCGGTGCCCGATCCCTCGACCGCGGACTCGGAGGAGTTCCGGATCGTGCTGGAGACGCTGACGCGCTCGCTGGAGAGCGACGCGACGAAGTGGACCCGCGCGGCGGCCCAGATCAAGGGCGTCACCGAGGAGACGACGACCGGCGTCCACCGCCTCTACCAGCTGGCGGAGGCGGGCGGCCTGCTCTTCCCGGCGATCAACGTCAACGACTCGGTCACCAAGTCGAAGTTCGACAACCTCTACGGCTGCCGGCACTCGCTGATCGACGGGATCAACCGCGCCACCGACGTGATGATCGGCGGCAAGGTGGCGGTGGTCTGCGGCTACGGCGACGTGGGCAAGGGCTGCGCGTCCTCGCTGCGCGGTCAGGGCGCCCGGGTGATCGTCACCGAGATCGACCCGATCTGCGCCCTGCAGGCGGCGATGGAGGGCTACGAGGTGCGCCGCCTCGACGACGTCGTCGCCGAGGCCGACATCTTCGTCACCGCCACCGGCAACCGGGACATCATCACCGTCGACCACATGGCGAAGATGAAGCACAACGCGATCGTCGGCAACATCGGCCACTTCGACAACGAGATCGAAATGGCGGCGCTGGAAGCGAGCGACGCGGAGCGCACCAACATCAAGCCGCAGGTCGACGAGTGGAAGTTCCCCGACGGCCACTCGATCATCGTCCTCTCCGAAGGGCGCCTGCTGAACCTCGGCAACGCGACCGGCCACCCGTCCTTCGTGATGTCGAACTCCTTCACCAACCAGGTGATCGCCCAGATGGAGCTCTTCACCCGGCCCGAGGAGTTCGCCGCCAAGGAGGTCTACATCCTCCCCAAGCACCTCGACGAGAAGGTCGCCCGCCTGCACCTGGCCGCCCTCGGCGTCGACCTGACCGAGCTGACCCCCGAGCAGTCCGCCTACCTCGGCGTCCCGGTCGACGGCCCCTACAAGCCCGACCACTACCGCTACTAGCCTCGATGTCGACGGGCCGAAAACCTGCCTATATGGCTAGTTTTCGGCCCGTCGTTCCAAGCCATACGTGGGGCACCACGGCTACGAGGCGATCTTGAGTTCGAGCTCTTCGCTTTCGGCTCCCGGGGCCGGGATCGCGGGGCTCGAAGCGAGCGAGGCCAGGTATTCGGCGAGAGCATCGCGGAGCATCTCCTTCGCTTCCTCGAGGGTAGGTGCCGCCGTTATCACCCCGGGAAGCTCCGCGATTCGCCCTTGAGTCCAGCCGTTCTCGACCGGCTCATAGATGGCGGTGAGTTTCACTTGTGCGGCCATGATCAGTACAGCCTAGGGCTGGCGCCCCGAAAACTCTTCCCCTCCCACCGACGAGAACTTCCGCGTTGGGGGGAGAAAAGTCCGGTCGGGCGCCTATACACAGAAGGTGAAGCTACTCAAGCTGGAAACTCATCTTCGAGATCACGGCTGTCGTCTTCTGCGGGAGGGTGGCAAGCACTCTGTTTGGTTCGGACGCTCCGGCGCTCGTAGCACCGTCCCCCGTCACCGCGAGATCCCGCGGGGCACCGTGCGCAGCATCTGCCGTCGTCTGGGCGTTCCGGACCCTTCGTAGGGCCGGTAGGAGCGACGGAAACCGGTCGATAACGGTCCGGAGGCCGGACAGGGTCTAGGATCGCCTTTCGTGACGCAGGACCTCGACCAGCTCTGCATCAACACGATCCGCACGCTGTCGATCGACGCGATCCAGAAGGCCAACTCCGGCCACCCCGGGACCCCGATGGCGATGGCGCCCGTCGCCTACGCGCTCTGGCAGCGCCACCT
>DASZUW010000072.1:0-4151 GCA_035547475.1 Solirubrobacterales bacterium | reverse complement strand
GCGGTTCTCCAACCACGCAGTCTCCTGACCGTTCGAATCCCTGCCGACCCCACACGCGATGCCCACGGAAGTCCGCACCTCCACCCGTCCCCTTGCCAGCCTCTCCACGGACGCCGCCACCCCCTCACGTCCTGGGCGCCTCATGGGGGTCACAGCCTGCCAGGACCCCCATGAGGCGCCCAGGACACCCCGCCGGCGCCCCGAAGTGGTGTGGACGGCCCGGGCCCCGCCCTCCACCCGGGATACCGCTCCTCCCGAAAGTCTGTACGGGTGGACAAACGTGGCGTTAACCCTCTGGCAGTAGGCTGATTTGGCTCTGTCTAGGGAGTTGTGAAAGGAAATCGATCGCGGCCGGACACCGGGCGCGCCGCAAGTGAGGGACAGCACAAGCGATGAGCCGAATCCGCCAGCAGAACGTGACCGCAGCACAGTGGAGCTCCAACGGTGAGTCGCTGGGCGCGCTGGATCTGACCCTGCCCGAGAACGCCGCCTTCGGCGCCAACGTGTTCGACGAGGCGGTGCAGAAGGAAAGGCTGCCCGCCGACGTCTACGAGAAGCTGCGGGCCACGCTCGCCCACGGCGAGGCGCTCGACTCGAGCCTCGCCGACGCGGTCGCCGAGGCGATGATGGAGTGGGCGCTGGAGCGGGGCGCGACCCATTACACCCACATGTTCCAGCCGCTGACCGGCTCGACCGCCGAGAAGCACGATTCGTTCTTCGAGCCCGCGGGCGACGGCAAGTTGATCGCCGACTTCTCCGGCAAGGACCTGATCCAGGGCGAGCCCGACGCCTCCTCCTTCCCGACCGGCGGCGTCCGCGCCACCTTCGAGGCCCGCGGCTACACCGCCTGGGACCCGACCAGCCCGGCCTTCATCCTCGAGAACCCGAACGGGACCCTGCTCGCGATCCCGACCGCGTTCGCCAGCTGGACCGGCGAGGCGCTCGACGCGAAGATCCCTCTGCTGCGCTCGATGGACGCCCTCTCGCGGGCCGCGGTGAAGGCGCTGCGACTGCTCGGCGACGAGGAGACCGAACGCGTCTTCACCACCGTCGGCCCCGAGCAGGAGTACTTCCTGATCGACGAGCAGTACTTCTTCGAGCGCCCCGACCTGATCTCCACCGGCCGCACGCTGTTCGGCGCCAAGCCGCCCAAGGGCCACGAGCTCGACGACCACTACTTCGGCTCGATCCCGGAGCGCGTGCTCGCCTTCATGATGGAGTCCGAGCTGGAGATGCGGAAGCTCGGCATCCCGGTGAAGACCCGCCACAACGAGGTCGCGCCGGCGCAGTACGAGATCGCGCCGATCTTCGAGAGCACGAACGTCGGCTCCGACCACCAGCAGCTGCTGATGCGGACGCTGGAAAACGTCGCCCGCCGCTATGGCCTCGTCTGCCTGCTCCACGAGAAGCCGTTCGCCGGCGTCAACGGATCCGGCAAGCACAACAACTGGTCGATGGCGACGGATTCGGGCACGAACCTGTTGAACCCCGGTGACACCCCGGTGGACAACATCCACTTCCTGTTCTTCTGTGCCGCGGTCATCCAGGCGGTGAACGTGCACCAGGGCCTGCTGCGGGCAAGCGTCGCCAACATCGGCCAGGACCACCGCCTCGGCGCCAACGAGGCGCCGCCGGCGATCATCTCGATCTTCCTCGGCGCCGAACTCGAAAAGGTGTTCGAGGCGATCGCAACCGGCCAGGGCGACCCCAACACGCCGGCCTCCTTCCTCGACCTCGGCTCCTCGGTCCTCCCGCCGCTGCCGCTCGACGGCGGCGACCGCAACCGGACCTCGCCATTCGCCTTCACCGGCAACAAATTCGAGTTCCGGGCGCTCGGGTCGAGCATGTCGCTCGCCTTCCCGAACACGGTCCTGAACACGATCGTCACCGAGGCGATCGACGACCTGGCCGGCAAGCTGAAGCAGAAGCTCGACGCCGGCCATGAGATGCCGGAGGCGGTCATGGAGGTCGTCAAAGACTCCTACCTCGCCAACAAGGTCGTCTGCTTCAGCGGCGACGGCTACTCCGAGGAGTGGCACGCGGAGGCCGAGCGCCGCGGTCTGAAGAACCTGCGCACGACCCCCGACGCGCTGCCCGAGGTGATCGCGGACTCGACCGTGAAGGCGTTCGAGGAGTACAACGTCCTCAGCCGCCGCGAGCTTCAGTCGCGCTACGACGTCTGGGTCGAGCAGTACGCGATGCGGGCGAACATCGAGGCCGAGGAGACGTTCTCGATCGGCCAGACGATGATCCTCCCCGCCGGGCTGCGGCAGCTGGCGCTCATCTCCGACGCCGGCGTCTCCGCCCTCGAGGGCGAGATCCGCGAGCTGGTCGACGACCTCGTCGGCACGCTCGGGGAGCTGAAGGAGGCGAACGCGGTGCCGGATGGGCTCGAGGGCCTCGAGCTGGCCAAGTACGCCCGCGACAATCAGCTCGCCGCGATGGACAGGGTGCGCGAGGTCGGCGACAAGCTGGAGCGCGTCGTCGCCGACGACCTCTGGCCGCTGCCGAAGTACGAGGAGATGCTGTTCATCAAGTAGCGCGCGAGCTCACGACAGCGGGCCTTCGTGCCCGTCGTCGTCGGGGCCCGGGGGCGGTGGCGGATCGTCCTCGGGCCCTTTCTCTTGCGGCGGTTCCCTGATCGCCCAGCGGATCAGCCAGAAGATCGCGCCGGCGCCGAGGACCGGGATCATGCCGCCGAAGAGGACCGGCTCCCACGCCTCTTCGGCGCGGACGAAGCGGATCCCGGCGGTGAGCGTGTCGGGTTGGATCATGCGGGTGCTTTCGGTAGGCCTGGTCCACCGGCCAGGGGGTTGAGATCGGCGAGGAGCTCCAGCAGCCGCGGCTGCGGCTCGGAGTCGTCGATCACGATCGCGGTCCCGGGCCAGGCGTAACGGCAGTAGCGCGCGTAGGCCTGGCGGGAGGAGAGGTCGGGCTCGTAGATCCAGCAGCCGCTGTTCCAGTAGCGGGTGGTGCCGTGGGACGCGCGGACGTCGTCGAGCGGCTGGTGGGTGTGGGCGAAGACGATCTTGTCGGCCTGCTCGGCCCAGCCGAGGTTGTCGACGACGCGGGCGAACGCCTCGAGCGCGTGCTCGGTCGGGCTCGAGCGCGAGAGGACGGTCGGCTCGGGGTAGCTTGGGACCGCCGGCGGCGGGCCGGGCACGGGCTGCTCGCGCGCCTGGCGCTCGGTCTCGTCGCGGACGACGGCGTCGAAGTGCGCGGCGCTCGGGAGGCCGGGCCGCTCCCCCGCGCGGCGGTCGCGCAGCCCCGCGGCGGCGCGGCGGGCGTGGCGCACCGGGGCGCCCGCGGCGGTGACGAGGCGGCCCGCCCGCTGGGCGGCGCGGAACACGTTCTGCTGGGCGTGCGTGCCGTGCGGCATCTGCGCGGCGACGTAGAGCCACTCGGTGAGGAGCGTCGTCACCGACTCGTAGTCGGCCTCGCAGGTCGGCTGCTCCGGGCCGCCGGCGGCGATCGCCCAGAGGACGCGGGTGAGGAGCCGCGAGCCGCGCGAGCCCGTCATCCGTGCGTGCGTGTCGAGATAGTGGCCGTGGGTGCACAGCACGTCGGCGAAGCTGTAGGTCGGGTAGGCGATCTCGACCCCGACGCCGGGGAGGCGCGCCTCGAGGAAGCTCTGGAAGAAGGCCGGGCCGGGCGGCTCCTGCGGGGCGGTGCCGTCGGGGCGCAGCGCGTCGCCGCGACCCAGCGCCGCCTCCAGCCGGCTCTCTTCGTCGCGGTGGACGAGGTGGTGGTCGTGGTTGCCGGCGAGGAAGACGAAGCGCTTGCCGGGCAGCTTCTCGGCGAGGAGCGCCAGCAGCCCGGCGGAGGCGTCGACCGCGTCGGCGACCAGGCCGAAGAGGAAGTCGAAGAGGTCGCCGAGCAGGATCACCTCGTCGACGCCCTCCAGGGCGGGCGCGAGGCGCGCGAGGAAGAAATCCTCGCGCAGGAGGTCCCGCCCGGTCCAGGCGCCGAAGTGGGTGTCGGAGATGACCAGCGCGCGCAAGGGGGCTGAGTCTAGGTGAGAAGCCCACACACGTTGTGAACGCCTGAAAGGCCATCCGGGCCCTCCAAGAGGCTCGGGGTGTCTAACGCCCTGAAGCAAGGAGGACCCGGATGAAGGTTCACGCTAACGCCGCTCTCGGACCGGCGGGAAG
>DASZUW010000071.1:0-1687 GCA_035547475.1 Solirubrobacterales bacterium | reverse complement strand
ACCTCGTCGTGGAGGATGTCGCCGAGGATGCGGAAGTCGGAGGCCTGCTCTTTGTGGGCGACTTCGAAGAGGAGTTTCTCGGCCCGCTCGGAGAGTTCGCGCGGCTCGCCGTCGCGCTCGTTGACCCAGCCCTGGATTTCCTGGCCGGCGCCGAGGAGGCGGCGGAGCAGCGAGTTCTGCTGGACGATCTCGGCGTAGTGCTTGGCGTTGCCGGGGGCGGGGACTTTGGCGGCGAGTTCGGAGACGTAGTGTTTCCCGCCCGCCTCGTCGATCTTGTTCGCCTGCGTGAGGGCCTCGGCGACGGAGAGCTCGTCGACCGGCTTGGAGGCGGCGTAGAGGCTGTGGATCGCTTCGAAGATCGCCCGGTGGCGGTCGAGGTAGAAGTCGGCGGCGTTGAGCCGGACCTCGTCGATGACGCGGGTCAGGGTCGGCTCGGCGACCAGCATCGCGCCGAGGACGGACTCCTCCGCCTCGATGTTCTGCGGGGGTACGTGGGTGGCCGGAGACGGTGACATCAAGGGACTAGGGATAGACGGTGGGGCGGATAGACGATGACGCGGGGGGAGAGGCCGCAGGACGGGGTCACGATCAAACCAGAGCCGAGGCGTCGGCCGAGGGGGCGACGGTGCAAATCACGTGAAAAGAAGTTGACGCTCCCGTTACAGAGAACGGCAGTTGCGACACCCGTCCAGGGGAGGCCGGCGGGACCGGCGCCGCGCCGCGACGCGGCGGGCTATTTCTCCTCGGAGATGATGGTCTTGACCGCGGCGACGTTGCCGTCCCCGAGGTCGATCTCGACCATGAAGGTGCCGAGTTCGCGCAACGGCTGATCGAGTTTGACTTTGCGTTTGTCGATCCGCAGGTCGCGGGCCTCGCGCAGCGCGTCGACGATCTGCTGCGGGCCGACGGAGCCGAAGAGGTGGCCGTCCTCGCCGGCGCGCTCGTGGATCGTGAGCACGGTTTTGGACAGCAGGCTCGCGGCTTCGCGTTCGCGGGCGGCGCGCGCTTCGGCGGCCCGTTCGGCGGCCTCCATGCGGCGCTGCGCTTCCTCGAGCGCGCCCGGGGTCGCGGGCTGCGCGAGCTTGCGCGGCATCAGGTAGTTGCGCAGGTAGCCGGGCGCGACCTCGACGGCTTCGCCCCGCTCGCCGAGGTTCTCGACGTCAGCCAGCAGGATCGCCTGGGCCATCAGCGCTCTCCGACGTACGGCAGCAACGCGATTTCGCGTGCCCGTTTCACGGCCACCGAGAGCTGACGCTGGTGGGCGCGGGAAAGGCCGGTCACTCGCCGGCCGCGCGTCTTCCCCTTGTCGGAGAGGAAGCGGCGCAGAAGGTTAAGGTCCTTGTAATCGACGACTTCGGAGTTCACCCGCGTGTATTTGCGGGGACGGGCGCGATCGGCGCCGCGGCGACCCCGACGGGCGCCTCCGGTCGATGAAGTCTCACGTGCACGGGGCATAAGCGACGCGAAGACTACAGATATGTGGTGGCCGGCGCCTTTGAGGCGACCGGTGGAGGTGGTAGGGGCGTCGGCGGGGGACGGCGGGCGCTCGGGGCCGGCGCTCCGCGTGGGCCGGCGCCTCGGCCTGCGGCCGGGAAAGCTGTCGCCCGGGGGCGGCCGGGCCCGGAGCGGCCGGATCGTGACGGGAGGCGCGCGGAAGGGTCGATTCGTAGGCCTTCGGTGACGCTTT
>DASZUW010000070.1:0-5070 GCA_035547475.1 Solirubrobacterales bacterium | reverse complement strand
AGAGGACGTTGGGGATCTGCAACAGGGTGCGCCCGCCGGGGCGCAGGGACCGGGCGATCGTCTCGAACGTCCGCCGGTTCTCCGCGTCGTCCTCCAGGTAGCCGACCGCACCGTCATGGAGGTTCAGGACCACATCGAACTCACCCGCGAAGTCGATGTCGCGGAGGTCGCTGCAGAGGAATCGGACGTCGAGCGGGCTGCCGCTTGTCTCCTCGTCGACGAACGTGATTTCCTCCGCGCAGGAGACGAGGTCCTCGGAGATGTCGACCCCGACGACGCTGAACCCGCGCCGGGTGAGCTCCAGGGCATGGTGTCCGCAGCCACAGCCCAGGTCGAGGATCCGCGATCCCGACAAGGGTTCGAGCATCCGCAACGCCCGCTCGAGATCCTCGTCGGGGTCGTCGTTCCAGGGCAGCAAGGAAGTAGTGGCGGAATAGGCGTCCGCGTACCAGTCAGGCGGTACATCGCCGATCAGAGCGCTCAACTCGACCTCCCGATTGTGAGTCAGCTGTCCGAATGGTCAGAGTAGCTGACCCAAAACTAGGTGTCGACGTCAGCGGACGATCGTCACCTCCTCGACCCGCAGCGCACAGCGATGGTCGGCCGCGCGTGGAGGCGCTTTCCGCTGTGGGCGGTGAAGGCGACCGAGGCCTTCTGGGCCCGGCGGCAGAGGTCTTCGGAGTTTTCGATCAGGCCGAACCTCCGGCCGCCCTTCAGCGCCAGGGTGAATTTGGTGACCGGGGCGTCGGGGACGGCTTCGAAGGTGCTGCGGAGACCCTTCTGCCTGGTCGTGTCGATCCTGGCGTTGAGGAGGATGCGGATCTGGCCGTCGAGGTCGGCGACCAGGTCGGGCAGCTTGTGGCCGTAGCCGACGCCCAGGTAGACGGGCCCTTCGAGGGGCTTGTCGAGGAGCGGGGTCCAGGCCTTCGCCCGCCCGTAGATGGAGGCCTTGGGGCAGCTGGCCGACGCGAGGTGCGCCTGGTCGCAGACCGTGCCGATGTCGCCCTGGTCGAGGAAGAGGGAGTGCGGCAGGCCGACCTGGGCACGCTGGACGTTGGCGAACCTGCCCTTCCGCGGGAAGGTCAGCGTCGCCCTCAGCGACGGGTGCCCGCTGCGCCCGGTGGCGCCGCGCAGGGCGAGCCGCAGCCGCGGCTTGAAGGCGAGCGAGCCGCACCTCGCCACCTGGAAGCGCGAGGAGAGGCGCGCCGTCGCGCCGGTGGGCGAGATCGCTTCGCCGCCGACGGCGGTCGGGTCGCAGCTCGTCGGGTTGCGGGTGAAGCCGGGCCGGTCGATCGACACCGAGAGCTCGCGCAGGTCGAGCGGGATCCCCTGGAGGATGGTCGGGATCGGATCGGAGACGACGCTGACCACGCTGGTCCGCGGGTCGACCCGCAGGGCGGCGCGGACGACGACCGTGCCGAGGTCGTAGGGGCCGGCCAGCGCCGGGGTGACGATCGCCAGCGAGAGCGGCGCCCCCTTATATGGACCGGCGAGGTAGGCGCGGCCGCCTTCGAGGCGGAACGGCTGCGAGCCTGCGCCCGCGGCCACGGTGACACTGCCGACTTCGCTCGCCGCCGGGCACGAGGGGGACGCGACCTCCTCGCGGGCGCTGCGCGACCCGGCGGCGGCGATCGCCGCGTCCGGGCAGTAGGGCACGCCGGCGAGCTTGGCGAGCAGGCCCTCCGGCAGGTCCACGTTCAGCGCCCGGAAGCGCTGGGTGCCGTCGTCGCGGCGCAGGTGGAGGACGAAGGGCGCGTAGGCCCCCGCCGTGGTCGAGGTCGTCCCGGCTTCGAAGTCGGCGCGGTTCGGCGCGCCCGCTTCGTCGGCCGGGCAGGCGGCGCCCCCGGCTGCGGTGTCGATCGAGTAGCTGTCGCGGACGGCCTGCGGCGGCGTCCCGCTCCACGGCGTCATCGTGCCGGTCGTCTCCTGCGAGCCGCAGGGGAGCGGCGTCTTCAGCGCCGCCGTGGCGCCGCCGAAGAAGTGGAGCCGGAAGTCTTCGAATGGCAGCTGCGGGTTGTCGTCGAAGCGCGTCGTGAGCCGCCCGGTGACCGGATCGGCTTCGACCTTGCCGGCGAGCTTGACCACCATGCCGCTCAGCGGGTCGTAGCCGGCGACGTAGATCGCCAGCAGGCTGCCGAACCGGTTCTCGCCCGGCTGGGCGACGTAGACGGCGCCCGGGATCGGGTGGTCGAGCAGCGGCGTGTCGATCTCGACGCTGCCGATCTTGGCCGAGTCGGGGCACTGCGCCGGCTGGGCGGCGCCCGCTTCGCCGTGGGGAGGTTCGAACTGCTGCTCGGTGCAGGCCCCCAGGCCGGTCGCCGCCGAGGGGTCGATCGCGACGCCTTCCGGCAGCGTCACCACCGCGTCGCGCAAGTCGGCCGAGGCGAGCGCTTCCGGATCCCCGCTCTGAGGGAGGTGGAGGTCGACGTCGAAGCCGCTCGGCGAGTCGGAGATCCGCGCTTGCGGCCGGACGGTGATGGTCGGCGCGAAGGGCACCCGGTCGCATCCGGTCCAGCCCTGCGGCGCCGATCCTTCCCGCACCCACGCCGGTGCCTGGTAGAAGTTGACCGCGAGCACGCTCTCCCGCGGCGGGCCGCAGAAGGTCGGGTTGTAGACGAAGGGGGTCGGGGTGGCGCCGCCTTCGTTGTAGCGGGACGGGTCACCGAAGAACATCGTCTCCGAGGCGAAGACGCTGCCCGCCTGCGAGTTCGGCCCGACGTTCATCGTCAACCCGTAGTCGCCGGCGCTGCGCACTTCCGCCTTCATCAGGATGACGACGTTGAAGATCGCGGTCGCGAACTCGGCCGGGACCCCGGCGGGCGGCGTCAGGTTGTAGAGCGGCAGCGTGCCACCGGTGTAGAGCGGCGCGCCGCCGGGGGAGAACCCGCCGCCGACCGTGTTGAGGATGATCGTCTCGAGCCCGATCTGGCTGGCTTTCGGGCATTTGGTTTCGGTGAACTGGGCGAAGGTGCACTTCGGCGCGGCCTTCGCCGAGCCGATCAGGCCGGGCGGCGTTTCCACCCGCACGTTTTTCAGCGAGGCCGGTTCGATCACTTCGATCCCGTTCGATTCCCGGTGGCGCGTCGTCGTCAGGGTGAAGCCCGCGGACGCGTTCGGGTGGGCGCCGGCCTGTTCGGTGGAGACGGTCGAGAAGAACGTCCCCGGGACGACGCCGGGCGCGGGCGGCCCGGCGCCGATCTGGTTCTGCACCTGCGCCTGGGCGGGCGGCACGCCGCCGCCTTCGATCCTCGCGGTGCCGGTGAGGGTCCCGCTCGCGCCCGCGTCGACGTCGACGACCACCCGCGCGATCAACTGTTCGCCCGGGTTCACGACCTTGCCGGCTTCGAGTTCGCAGTGGACGACCTGTTCGCCGGGGCTGCCGCTGCAGGGTTCGGCGGGGAATTCCTTCGCCGACTGGGCGTTGAGGCTCATCGTCGCGGACACGAAGGTCGTTCCCGCCGGCAGGTCGACCTGGACCCGGACCGGCTCGGTGGCGCTGGTGGCTTCGCCGCCGACGTTGGTCGCGACGACGACGTAGGCGTCGTCTTCCTCGCCCGCGGCCCAGTTGGTGGGCCAGGTGGCCTCGGTCAACGTCCAGCGCGGTCCGCCCGGGCCGCCGGGGCCCTGGGCGGCGGCGACGCTCGGCAGCGCGCCGGCGAGCGCCGCGGGGAGCAGGAACGCGATGACGAGGGCGCCGAGCGGGGCGCGTCGGCGGCGCGTCATTTCGCCGCCCTCCGGTCGGCGCCGGTACACCGCTTCGCCTGCCGCGCGGCCCGGCCGGCCTTCGCCGCGAGCCGTCGACCCTTCGCTTCCATCCGCTTGGCCTTCCCTCCCTGATGATGGGCGCGAGCCTTGCGCGCCGCCCGGCGCGCGGCCTTCGCCCTCGCCTTCAACGCCTTCGCCTGCCTGCGCGGTGCGGCGCAGGCGGCCCCCGCCGAGTTGCCGGGACCGCGGTAGTGAGCGGTCGCCGCCGGGCTCGCGCCCGGGCTCCCCGGCTGCCCGCCCCGGCATGCCTGCGCTTCGCCGCAGGGCGCCGGCGGCACTTCGTGCTGGGCGGGGAGGCCGCCGTCGACGCGGGCGTCGTAGAGCTGCAGTTCGGTGCCGGTGTCGGCGGGCACGAGGCTCGCGAAGCTGGCGAAGAACGCGTCGTCGCCGCTTTCCGACGCCCCCTCGAACACCGCCCCCTCGGCGCGGTCGCCGGAGGAGATGAGCGAGACGCAGCCGCCCGCGACGGCGGCGTACCCGGCGCTCGCCGTGGTGCAGTCGCCGCTTCCGGCCGCCTCCCACTCGTAGACGTCCTGGGCCTTGTCGACGTCGGCGGGCACGAGCGCTTCTTCGGAGACGAAGAACGCGCGGTCGCCGGAGGCGGCGAGGTTGCGCAGCGAGACGCCCGAGCTGACCGGCGAGGGGGTCGAGACGAGCGGCTGTTCGGGGCGCGGCGAGAACTTGTTGACGAACGAGTCGGCCCGCGGGGGCGCGCCGTCGGCGCGGCACGAGAGACAGCGGAGCGTTTCGGTCGCGGCGTCGTAGAGGTAGACCTCGGAGCGTCCTTCGTTCGGGTAGCCGTTGCCCATCGCGGCCGTCGTCGCGAAGAGGTAGCCGGCGTCGGGGGTGACGGCCGGTTCGCCCTGGACGATCCCCGACACCGTTTCCGGGAGGAAGCCCATGCGGGCGCCGGTCGGCATTTCGGCGCCGTCCGGGGATCCGGCGGCGTTGCAGGGGATCGACGCGATCGACTTCGTCGCGCCCGCGTGGTAGACGGCGAGTTCGTTGCCGCCTTGGCAGAGGTAGAGGTAGGAGCCGTCTTCGCTTGCCGCGAGCAGGCCGCCTCGGTCACCGGCGCTGGCGCTGGTGTCGAGCGGGGTCAGGAAGGTGAGCGTTTCGGTGGCGACGTCGAAGCGGTAGATGCCGCCGCCGGGCGCGGCCGAGGCGAGGAGCTGGTCGGCGCTGTAGAAGGTCACCGCCGAGCCGTCGGGCCGGGCAAGGAGGAACATCGCCCCGCTCGGCGCGCCGCCGCCGGCGCAGGCGCCGAACTCGCAGCGCGAGACCATCTCGGTGCGATCGCCGTCG
>DASZUW010000069.1:0-1949 GCA_035547475.1 Solirubrobacterales bacterium | reverse complement strand
TACATCGAAGCGCTGCTGGACCGGGTGACCGGCGTCCGCTACCCGAGCCACGAGCTGATCGCGCGGGCGGAAAACGTCGTCTACAAACGCGAGCAGGCCGAACGGCTGGTCCGTTACCTGATCTCGACCGTGGACGACGTGCAGTACCCGAGCCACCAGATCATGGACCGGATCGAGCGGATCCTCTTCCCCTATCCGGGCAGGCCCTACAAACAGAGCCTCTAGGAGTCGTCTTGCTTCTGCTCGTGACGGAGGAGCTTGTAGACGGCGACGCCGGCCGCGGTGCCCGCGGCGGTGGCGCCGGCGGCGGCGCGCAGCGCCGAGGGCCGGTGGCCGCTGATCCGTTGGGTGGTCGCGATAAACAGGCTTTTCAGGGGCATCTTCGTGTCCTTTCCTCGGGGATGTGTCTTAGCGGGACCGGGCCGCTCGTCGGGCCTTCTCCTGGGCGGCGCGCGCTCGTTTGCGGGCGGCGTCGGCCTGTTCCTGCATCCGTCGCCGCGCCGCGAGCATGCGTTCCCGCGCCGCCGCCTTGCGCTGCGCCTGCGAGCGGGCGACCCGGCGGCGCAGCTGCACCCCGCGAAGTCGGTTGCGACGGTTGCGTTCGGCGCTATTCCTCATCCCCCACGGGTACCCGCTGAGCCATGGCCACGACCAGGAAAAAAGCGAAACCGAAAGCCGCGGGCAAGACCAAAGCCCCCGCCAAGGCGAAAGCCGAGGCGGCGGGCAAAGCCGCGCGGAAACCGAAAGCCGCGGTGGCGGAGGAGGTCGCCGGCAAAGCGGCCGAGGTGGCCGAGGGGACGCCCCTCGGGCCGGGCGTGAACGCGGTCCTGGCCGGGCGCGCCGCCCTCGCCGGGACCCATGCCGCCGGACGCGCGGCCAAGGTCGCCGCGGCGCGGGCGAAGGTGCCGCTCGTCGCCGGCGGCGGCGTGCTCGCGGGCGTCGCCGGCGGCCTCGCGGTCGTGCGCCGCCGCGGCGCCCGCTCCGCCCAGGTCTCCTTCGACGTCGACCGGGTCATCGCCGCCGCCCGCCGCGCCGGCACCTTCGGCGAAGAACTCAGCCGGATGGCGAGCCTGATGGAGCAGGCGAGCTCGGGCTCGAAGCGCAAGTAGGGGGCGGGGCGCCGGGCGACGGGGCGCGGTCGCGGGTCACCGGCCCGGGCCCTAGGATCGCCGCATGAACCAGCCGACGCCCTCCGGCGAGCCGCCGCGGATCGACCGCGCCAACGCCGACCTCCTGCTCTCGACCACCCGCTCGGTGCGCAAGCGCCTCGACTTCGACCGCCCGGTCGAGCGCGAGGTGCTGCTCGAATGCCTCCGCCTCGCCGTCCAGGCGCCGACCGCCTCCAACCGCCAGACCTGGCGCTGGGTGATCGTCACCGAGCCCGACCTGAAGCTGCGGATCGCCGACTACTACCGCGAGGCGGCGCTCCCCTACCTGCGCGAATCGCGAGCGAAAGCGGCCGACGGTGACCCCCAGGACAAGCGTGTCTTCGACAGCGCGCTCTACCTCGCCGAGCACCTGGAGAAGGCCCCGGTCTTCGTCATCCCCTGCATCGCCGAAGACCTCTCCGACGCCGACCGCGGCGCCGCGATCGTCGCCCTCGGCTCGATCGTCCAGGCCGGCTGGAGCTTCCAGCTCGCCCTTCGCGCCCGCGGCCTCGGCTCGACCTGGACCACCCTCCACCTCCACCGCGCCAAAGCGGTCGCCGAGCTCCTCCACATCCCCGCCGGCATCACCCAGGTCAGCCTGATCCCGGTCGCCTACACGAAGGGCCTCGACTTCAAACCTGCCAAGCGCCCCCCCGTGGAGGGCATCACCCACTGGAATCGGTGGGACGAGGGGCTCAGCTGAGGCTTGAGGGCGTGCGGCGGTCGGGGGGCGGGAGGCCGTCCGAGCTGCCGCGGATGCCGTGCCGACCCCTGACGGGCGGCTGTGTCGGCACGGCATCC
>DASZUW010000068.1:0-2042 GCA_035547475.1 Solirubrobacterales bacterium | reverse complement strand
GGCGTTGGAGATGAAATCCGCTTCGGCGAGCTCGCGGCGGAGCTCGTCGGTGCGGTCGCGGAGCACGGTGAGCACGGCGCGCTCGTCGGGCAGCGCGCGGGCGGTCATCGCGTAGGCGCGGTCGCCGATCCGCAGCGCCGGGTGGGCGGCGAAGCCGACCTCGGCCGCGCGGCGCAGCTGCGGCTCCACCACTTCCGGCGGCTCGCCGCCTTTGCCGAGCAGCCGCCCCGCGGCGCTGTTGGAGAAGCGCACCGGCCCCTCGTAGTCGACGACGATCACCGCGTCGGTCAGCCCGTCGAAGATCGCCGCCAGCTTGTTGCGATCCGCCGTCAGCACGCCGAAGCTCTCCTGCAGCGAGGCGCGCATCATCTCCAGCGAGCGGGCGAGGTCGCCGATCTCGTCCAGCCCGCCGGTGTTCAGCGAGGCGTCGAAGGAGCCCTTCGCCATCTCCCCCGCGGCGCGCGCCAGGACCGACACGCGGTGGGAGATCGCCACCGCGATCAGGAATCCCGTCAGCACCCCGATCAGCAGCGCGACGATCAGCGCCTGCTGGTTGTCGCCGAAGATGTAGACGCTCGCGGCCGTGATGAAGCTGACCGCCGCGAAGGCGCCGGTCAGCCAGAGCCGCATGCCGAAGCGTGGGGTTTCGGGCTGCGGCCGCGTCAGCTCGTGGGCGTCGCCGCTTGCCATGAGGAGTCTTTAACACAATCCTGTCAGGGAGGGTGCGGCCCTCTGCCGGCCCCGTCCCCGTGGAACAATCGCCCTCCCTTGCGGACTCTCGTCTTCATCCCTGCCTGGAACGAGGAGGCGTCGGTCGACGCCGTGATCGCCGACGTCCGCGCGCACCTGCCGGAGGCCGACATCCTCGTCGTCGACGACGGCTCGACCGACTCGACGACCGAGCGGGCGCGCGCGGCGGGCGTCCTCGTCGCCACGCTGCCGTTCAACCAGGGGCTCGGCGCGGCGCTGCAGACCGGTTATCTCTATGCGCTGCGCGACGGCTACGACTTCTGCGCCCACCTCGACGCCGACGGACAGCACCCGGCCGCCGAGGTGGCGCGCCTTTTGACCGAGGTGCGCGAGGACCGCGCCGACCTCGTGATCGGCTCGCGTTACGCGGCGCAGACCGAGGCGCTGCCGGGGGTCGAGGCGGAGGGCGAGGACTACAA
The DNA here is from genome assembly GCA_035547475.1 of Solirubrobacterales bacterium. Classification (GTDB taxonomy): domain Bacteria; phylum Actinomycetota; class Thermoleophilia; order Solirubrobacterales; family 70-9; genus VAYN01. The sequence goes on along the minus strand of DASZUW010000068.1, from coordinate 873 downwards.
GGCGACGCTCTCGCGCCGCATCGGCATCAACGTCTTCCGCTTCATCCTCACGATGGCGACCCGGCAGCGCTTCACCGACACGACCAGCGGCATGCGGGCCGCCAACCGGCGGGTGATGAAGCTCTTCAGCGAGAACTACTCGCCGGACTTCGCCGAGATCGAGTCGCTCCAGCTGGCGGTGCGCGAGGGGCTGCGCGTCGAGGAGGTCCCGGTGCGGATGCTGGAGCGGAAAGGCGGCAGCTCCTTCCTCACGCCCCTGCGCTCGGCCTTCTTCATCTTCAAGGGCTTGATCGTGATCCTCGTCGGCCTCTTCAAGCCGCGCCACGCGGAGGCGGAGCGATGAGGACGGGGGCGTCCCGCCACATCAGGGTGGACCGATGAACGGCGCGCCCACGATCCTGGCCGCGCAGGCCGACCACGTCAGCCTGACCGCGCAGACCCGCATCATCGCCGCCGCCCTGGCCCTCCTCTTCATGCTCTGGATCCTCGACCTCATCCGCCGCGACCGCCTGCAGGAGCGCTACAGCGTGATCTGGTTCGTCGCCGGCCTGGCGATGCTGGCGGGCGCCGCCTTCCCCGGCCTTCTCAAGCTCGTCGCCGACATCATGGGCGTCCGCGACACCAACGTCGCCCTCTTCTCCATCGTCCTCCTCCTCCTCCTCGGCCTCGCCCTCAACTTCAGCGTGATCATGTCCCGCCAGGCGGCCCAGATCACCCGCCTCGCCCAAGAGCGCGCGATCGAGCGCGCCCGCGAGCAAGCGGCCCGCGAAGCGCTGGAAAAGCAACTGAATGGCGACGCGGAGTCGAAGCGGCCGGAGGGGTAGGTCGCCTGCGGCTGCCGCGGATGCCGTGCCGACCCCTGACGGGCGGCGG
>DASZUW010000067.1:0-9022 GCA_035547475.1 Solirubrobacterales bacterium | reverse complement strand
GTCGAGCAGCAGACCGCGGCGACGTCGTCGATCAGGGTCGAGTCGCGCTCGTGCCCGACCGCGCTGATCACCGGGACCCGCAGCATCGCCACCGTCCGGCACAGGGTCTCGTCGCAGAACGCCCAGAGGTCGGCGAGGCTGCCGCCGCCGCGGGTGACGACGATCGCCTCGACCTCCGGCCGCGCCGCCAGCTCCTGCAGCGCCCGCGCGATCTTCGGCGCCGCGTGGCGGTCCTGCACCGGCGCGAAGGCCCAGACCACCGTCCCGCCCCAGCCCCGCCGCCCGAGGCCCGCCAGCAGGTCGCGCCGCGCCGCGCCCCCTTCCGCGGTGACGACGCCGATCGTCTTCGGCAGGACCGGCCGCGGCAGCTGCTTCTGCAGCTCGAAGAGGCCCTCCGCGCGGAGCTGGGCGCGAAGCGACTCCAGCCGCGCCATCAGGTCGCCTTCGCCGGCCAGCCGCACGTGGGTCGCGCGGAAGCAGAAGTTCGCCGAGGCCGCGCCGCCGCCCGGGTAATAGTCGAGGCCGCCCGCGATCACGACTTCGGCGCCGTCGCGCAGCGCCCCCTCCGGCAGCCCCGCCCGCTCCAGGTCGTTCAGCCAGATCGCGCAGGGCACGGCCCCGTCGCCGTCGCGCAGTTCGAAGTAGGCCTGGACCTTGCTCCGCCCCACCCCGGTCACCTCGCCGATCAGCAGCACCCGCGGCCGCTCCCGCATCCAATCCTTGAGCTTGTTGGCGTACCGCCCGACCGCGAACGGCCCGGGCAGGTCCGGTCCCGGCCGCGCGGGCGCCCCGAGGGAGATCTGCCGTTGATCCTCCATCGAAGTCAGCCTAATGGGGTGCCCTGACGCGGCTGGACCAAGCGTACGAGGGCGGGGGAAGCGCGGCAAGGGGAGCGCACAAGCGTGCGTGACCCGCAGCCGAGCGGCCGAGGACGCCGCCGCGCGCCGGTCCAGGCGCGTCAGGCCGTCTCTTTCCAGCGCTTGGCCCAGGCCTTGAGCTCGCGGATCGCGGGGCCCAAGCCTTCGCCCGTCGGCGTCAGCGAATAGGTCACCCGGACCGGCGTCCCCGGTTCGACCTCCCGTTCCACCAGGCCTTCGTCCTCGAGCTCGCGCAGGCGCTGCGAGAGGAGCCGGTCCGAGAGGCCGGGGACGGCCTTGCCGAGCTCGCCGTAGCGCATCGGCCGCTCGATCAGCGCGCAGAGGATGGCCCCCGTCCAGCGCTTGCCGATCAGCTCGATCGCCGCGTGGAAGTTGGGGCAGACTTCGCTGCAGGGGGGCTGCGGCGGACGCTCCTGGCGGGCGGGCGCGATCTGGGTCTGAGACGCGGCATTCACGCTAATCGACCTTACTGAACGTAGTCCCTCGGCCGGCGGATTTTCCACCCCCGCACGCCGACACTTCAGCGATCGCTTAAGTATCTGCTACGTTGCGGGGTGCCCACGCAAGACGACGTCCTCGACCGCACCTTCCACGCCCTCGCCGACTCCAGCCGCCGCTCGATCGTGGTGCGGCTGAGCGAAGGGCCCGCCTCGGTGAGCGAGCTCGCCGAGCCGCTGGAAATGTCGCTGTCGGGGGTCGTCCAGCACATCGAAGTGCTGCAGAAGAGCGGCATCGTCCGCTCGGAGAAGGTCGGCCGCGTGCGCACCTGCCAGTTGGAACCGGCGCCGATGCGCGCGGTCGAGCAGTGGATCGCCCAGCACCGCCGCGTCTGGGAGGGCCGCCTCGACCGGCTCGGCGACGTCCTGAACACGACCTACGGGAGGAACACATGAGCGTCACGCACGCCGACTTCACGATCGAGCGCCAGTACGACTGCACTCCGTCGCAGACCTTCAGCGCCTTCGCCGACCCCGAGCTGAAGGGCCGGTGGTTCGCCGTCCCGGCCGAGTGGGAGGACCGCGCCTGGGAGCTCGACTTCCGCGTCGGCGGCGGCGAGCTCAACACCGGCCGCCCCCCGGGCGACGTCGTCCACACCTTCCGCAGCCGCTTTCACGACATCGTCACCGACGAGCGGATCGTCTTCGCCTACGACCTGCTGATCGACGAGCGCCTGGTGTCGACCTCGCTGACGACCGTGCAGCTCTTCCCCGCCGAAGGCGGCACCCGCCTCCTCTTCACCGAGCAGGGCGCCTTCTTCGACGGGCTCGACGACCCGGCCGGCCGCGAGCACGGCACCGGCAAGCTCCTCGACGCGCTCGGGGAGCACCTCGCCTCGGGAGCGACCCGATGAGCCTGACCCTGTACCAGCATCCCTTCGCCTCCTACTGCTGGAAGGCGCTGATCGCCCTGTACGAGCGCGACGTGCCCTTCGCGCGGGTGCAGGTGGACGACGAGGCCGACCGCGCCAGGCTCGCCGAGCTCTGGCCGATGGCGAGCGTGCCGGTCCTGGTCGACGACGCGACCGGGGGAGCGCTGCCGGAATCGACCGTGATCGTCGAGTACCTCGACCGCTTCGGCGAGGCCCCGCCGCTGATCCCGGCCGACCCCGACGCGGCGCTGCGGGCGCGGCTCTGGGACCGGGTGATCGACGGCCACGTCCAGACGCCGATGCAGAAGATCGTCCTCGACAACCTGCGGCCCGACGGCGCCGGCGACCCCCACGGGGTCGAGGAGGCGCGCGGCAGGCTCGACCGGATCTACCCGGTGCTCGACCAAGAGCTGCGCGGCCGCGACTGGCTCGCCGGCCCCGCCTTCACGCTCGCCGACTGCGCCGCCGCCCCGGCGCTCCATTATGCCCGCGCCGTCCGCCGCTGGGACGAGGCGGGCCTCCCCGACCTCACCCGCTACCACGAGGCGCTGGCCGCGCGGCCCTCGGTCGCCCGGGTGATCGACGAGGCGCGGCCGTTCCGCGAGGCCTTCCCGCTCCCCTGGCCCGATTACATGGCCTGAGGCCGCCGTCCGCCGCGGGCGCCTCAGCGCGCGCAGGGACCGGTGTCGACCGCGCCGTCGGAGACGTGGCGGAGCGCCCGGCGCACTTCGTCGACCGGCACCGCGAACCCGCCCTTCGGCCCGCTCGTCGTCGCCGCGAAGACGACGCCGACGACCTTGCCGTCCTCGGTGAGGAGCGGGCCGCCGGAGTTGCCGCTGCGCACGGCGCCGCCCAGCGCCGTGATCGTGCGGTCGATCGGCCCGCGCCCGTAGGAGTCCTCGCTGATCGTCCGGCGCGTCTCGCCGACGCGGGCCGGCGTCACCGTGTAGGGGCCGTTCTCGGGATAGCCGAGGACCGCCGCGGCCGCCCCGTCGCGCTCGCCCGCGGCCATCTTCAGCGCCGGCAGCCGGGCTTCCACGCGCAGCAGCGCCAGGTCGTCTTCGGGCTGGTAGTAGACCGGGGTCGCGTCCAGCTCCACCCCGCTCTGCGTGGCGACCGTCGTGTCGTCGGCGCCCGCGACGACGTGGGCGTTGGTGACGATCAGGCTCGGCCGCACCGCCCAGCCGGAGCCCTCGATGCCGAGCCCGCAGGCGGTGCTCAGCACCCGCACCACCGAGCCGCCCGCGTGCAGCACCGCGGGGGCGGCGGCGATCTTCGGGTCGGGACGCCGCGGCGGCGTCGCCGGGCCGGTGATCGAGGGCGCCGGGTCGACCCGGTCGAGCGCGTTCAGCACCCCGCCGCTCGGCGGCAGCACGTCGTCGAGCTCGCCCAGGATCACCGAGTTCTGGACGTCGGCGCGCAGCTGCGTCGTCCCCGGCGCGTGCAGCGCCACGGCGCCGAAGATCCAGGCCAGGCCGAGCGCCACCGCGGCGATCAGCGCCGCCCCGCCGGCCCCGTCGGCCCGGTGCAGGAACCGCCGGCGGACGATCCGCCGCCGCAGCGCCAGCGCCATCCCCTCCAGCGCCACCGCGGCCAGCGCCCCCACCAGCAGCGCGCCGATCGCCCCGCACAGCGGCGCGTAGGGAGATTCGGAGCCCTGCGCGAGGACGATCGGCCCGAGGCGGCTCAAGAGGAAGGCCCCGACGGCGAAGCCGCCCAAGGTGAGCGCGCCGACGATCAGCCCCTGCCGGTACCCCCAGAGGGCAAGGGCGAGGGTGAAGGCGACGATCGCCCAGTCCAGAACGGTCACTACCTAAATACAAGCATGCGACGGACCGCTCGATTACCTTTCCAGCGGTGAGCAGAGAGTCTCCCGATGTAGAGCGTCGTAGACGACTGCTTACGCGCGCGCTCCCCCTGGGGGCGGTCGCGGTGGTGGCCTTCGTCGTCGGCGCCGCGATGGGCGCTCCCGGCTCGCCCGAGAAGGCGGCGGCGAGCCGCTTCGCCGAAGCCTGGCAGGCCAAGGACTTCCCGGCGATGTACGCGGAGCTGAACGACGCCTCGCGGGCGCGGGTCACGCCGAAGGAATTCGCCGCCGCCTATCGCGAGGCGCGCGACGTCGCGACGATGCGCGGCCTGGTCGCCGACTCCGCCGAGGACGCGCGATCAGCCGAAGGCGAGACCGTCGTGCCGGTGCCGATACGGATCGAGACCGTCGCCTTCGGGACCGTCGAAGACGAGCTCGAACTGCCCTGGGCCGACGGCGGCATCGAATGGACGCCCAACCTCGTCTTCCCGGGCCTGCGGCGGGGGGAGAAGCTCGAGGCGGAAACCGAACTGGCGCCGCGCGCCGCGATCCTCGCCGCGGACGGCACGCCGCTCGCCCAGGGCCCGGCGCTCGAACGGGAACACCCGCTCGGCAGCGCCGCGATCGACGTCACCGGGGAAGTCGGCGAAGCCCCCGAAGAAGACGCCGCGGACTTGGCCGCGCACGGCTTCCCGCCGGATACGCCGGTCGGGATCAGCGGGCTCGAGAAGGCCTTCAACCGCCGCCTCGCGGGCAAGCCGGGCGGCAAGCTGCTCGCCGTCCCCGCGGACGGTGGCGGGGACGCGAAGGGCCGGGTCCTGGCCGAATCGAAGCCGCGGCCGGGCGCCCCGGTGAAGACGACGATCGACCCCCACCTGCAGGAAGTCGCGGTCGCCGCGCTGGCCGGGCGGGCGGGCGGCGTCGCCGTGCTCGACGCCAAGACCGGCGACGTGCGCGCGCTGGCCGGCCAGGCCTTCTCCGCCCCCCAGCCGCCCGGCTCGACCTTCAAGATCATCACCACCGTCGCCGCCCTGGAAAAAAACCTGGTGCAGCTCGACGACGAATTCGAAATCACCGACGGGATCGACGTCGGCGGGCGCTTCATCGAAAACGCCAACGGCGAGTACTGCGGCGGCACCTTCCGCGAAGCCTTCGCCGAGTCCTGCAACGCCGACTTCCTGCCGCTCGGTCCGCAGATCGGCAACGCGAAGCTGGTCGAAACCGCCGAAGCCTTCGGCTTCAACTCGCCGCCGACGCTCTACTCGCCGTCGATCGTCAAGGAAGTCGAACCGGCCGAGTCGACGATCCCGAAGGACATCGGCGAAGAAGTCGACCTGGCGGTGTCGGCGATCGGCCAGGGCGAGGTGCTGGCCACGCCGCTGCAGATGGCGAGCGTCGCGCAGACGATCGCCGACGACGGCGTGCGGATGCCGACCTCGATCGTCTACGCCAAGCGCCTGAAACCGACGATGAAGCCGGTGCGGGTGATGCCGAAGAAGACCGCCGACCAGCTCACCGAACTGATGACCGGCGTCGTCACCGAAGGCACCGGGACCGCGGGCGCGATCGCCGCCGGCCAGGTGGCGGCGAAGACGGGCACCGCCGAACTCGGCCAGCTGGTCGAAGGCGAAGAAGGCAGCGAAGCGATCGAAGGGGAAGAAGAAGTCGAACCGGAGCACCGCAAGGACGCCTGGTTCTCGGCGTTCGCGACGGTCGAAAAGCCGAAGCTGGCGATCGGGGTGCTGCTGATCGAAGCCGAAGCGGCGGGCGGCGAAGTCGCCGCCCCGATCGCCTCGGAGGTTCTCTCCGCGGCCTACGAATAGGTCGCGGAGGTGCCGCCGGCCGATCGCCTCGGCGCGGCCGGCCTCAGAGGTCCAGCTCGACGACGCCGGATTCGCCGGGGGGCCCGGGGATGTGGAGCAGGAGCGGCCGGTTGCCGGAGACTTCTTCGGGCAGTTCGAAGACCGCGACGGCGCCCTGGATCGGGCCGCTCTGCGCGGTCGAGTCGAGCACCGGGATCTGTTCGTTTTCTTCGACCGCTTCACCAAAGGGGAAGGCGAATTCGCTTTCGCTCGGCAGCGCGTTGTAGACGTTGCCGTCGGAGTCGGTGATCGTCAGCCGGTTCACCAGGCCCTTGGCTTCGTGCGAGGTGTTCTGCACGAGGAGGAAGACGCCGAAGTAGTTCGAGTCTTCTTTCGGTTCCTGCTGGCCGACGAGGTAGGCGGCGTCCTCGTTGTCGTTTTCGTTCAGGTAACGGGAGAAGATCACGGTGTACTTGAGGCCGCCGACCTTGACGACTTCACCCTCGTCCACGCTGCGCGGGTTGCCCGAGCCACAGGCGGTGACGCCGATGGCGAGGAGGCCCAACATGAGGGCGGCGAACAGCGGCAGGGCGATACGTCGGTAGGTGGAGATCATGGGCGGCGCGGAGTCTATTAGGGGATGCCGGTCGCGTAGCGGTTCCCCCCGGCGACGGCGATCCGCTCGCCCCCGGGCCGCTCGCCCTCAAGGATGTCGCGAAGCCTGTTTATGGCCTTTTTCCAGCCCTTTTGCTGGAAGTGGGCGCCGAAGCTGAGCGACTCGACGAGTTTGTCGACCGGTTCTTTCGGGGTCGTCCAGTGCGTGACGCGCACGATCGTCATGCCCGCCTGCCCGGGCTCGAACTCCCAGACCGTGTGGGTCGGGATGCGGTTCGAGCGGCCCCCGGCACCGCGCTCGACGATCTTGAACGGCTCCTCCAACTCGACGATCGTCGTGTCCTCCCAGGGCGAGCGCAGCGGCGCCTTGACGCGGAAGCGCGCCCCGGCGCCGACGCCGCGCGCCTCGATACGCGTGAGGCGGAAGCCGGTCAGGAAGTGATCGGTGTAGCTCGGCCGGCGCGCGAGGTCGGAGACGAGGCCGAACGCCGCCTCGCGGGGCGCGTCGACTTCGACTGCGGCGCTGATCGGACCCATCGCGGCGCAATCCTATTGGTTGCCGCCTCGGCTCGCCGTAGGATCCCCTCGGGTGAACGCCGTGCCCAATCCCGTCGATCCCACCGAGGGCGATCAGCCGCCGATCTCGCTCGCCGCCGAGCGCGCCCGCGCCCAGCTTCACGCGGAGATCGAGCGCGTCCGCACCGGCGTCGAAGAGATGCTCGCCGAGCAGACCGCCGCGAGCGCCGAGGACGAGGCCCTCCGCCGCGAGCTCGACGCCCTCCGCGAGGACACCCGCCTCTTCGTCAAGAAGCGCACCAAACGCGTCGAACGCAAGGTCGACCGCCGCCTCTCAACCGTCGAGGACCGCACCGACCGCCTCGAAGCCCGCATCTCCCAGGTCGAGTCCGACCGCGCCGCCGCCGAGGTCCGCATCCACACCGCCACCGAGCGCATGCTCGACGACCTCCTCCGCGAGATCCGCGCCATCGCCGACCTGCTGAGCCGGCAGCCGTAGGGCGCGCTGACGACCGCGCTGCGTGTATTACCCGGTCCATAGGGCGGGTAATACACGCAGCGCGGAAGGGAGGCAGAAGGATCCCGGAAGAGTGACGTTGGGCCTGCGCCAATGCGTCCAAAGAGACGCCCCGCACCCCAGCCCGGGCCGCCCCCGTCCTACTCCGTGCTGATACTCGGGTCCGCCTGCACCTTGTGCGGCACGACCATGAGGAAATTCGAGGTCGCGTCCTCGGCCAGGGCGAGCATCCGCGCAGCCTCCTCGTCCTGACCCGTGGCGCGTAACTCCTCGGCGTAGCCGGAAAGGAGCTCCTCGATGTCGAAGAGGGCCTCGGAGTCGAGGTCTTTGAGCTCGACCTTGGCGCCGCGGCCGAGGCGTCGTTCGATCGCGTCCGGGTCGATGCCGAAGGCGTTGAAGCGGACGTAGACGCGGCCGCCGGTCATCCCGGCGCAGGCCCAGGGGCCGATGTCGCCGAGCACGATCGCGCGCCCCGAGGTCATGTACTCGAAGGCGAACCCCTTGGCGTTGGCGCGGTCGACGATGCAGCCGCGGCTGTCGTCGATGTCGTGCTCGGGCTCGCCGCCCAGCACCACGTCGGCGCCGGAGAGGCGGATGCAGAAGCGCGAGTCGGCCGAGCCCTGGACGTAGAGCTTGCCCCGCTGGGCGCCGTAGGCGAAGGACTTCCCGACCGAGCCGTTCAGGCGCTTGCCGTTCGCCCCCTTGCCCTTGAGGATCGAGATCGAGCCGCCCAGCATCGTCTTGCCGACGCCGTCCTGGGCACCGCCCTCGACCCGCAGCGCCACCCCGTAGGAGTTGAACGCGCCGAAGCCCTGGCCGGCGACCGAGCCGCCGTTGAACTCGAGGCTGGCGAGGATCTCGTCGCTCGGCGCGGGGCCGTCTTCGAAGATCCGCGCCCGGGCGATCGCGCCCGCCAGCTCGGTGCCGAGCACGCGGTCGTTGGCGTCGGTCGGCCGCGGGAACTCGCTGCGCACGGTGGTGCCGCCGCAGATTTCCGGCGCCAGGCGGGCGATCTCCGCCGAGGCCGCCTTGGCCTCCATCCGGATCGGCCGGGCGACGACGAGGCCCGCCTCGGCGCGGGTGTCCTCGACCTCCTCGGCGACGGGCAGGTCGAGCGGCTCGAGGTCCAGGTACTCCTCCAGCGGCGTGATCAGCGGCGCCAGGTCGATCCGGTCGTGCATCGCGACCTGCTCCAGCAGGTCGTAGCGGCCGACCAGGTCCTGGGCGCGGGTGTAGCCGAGCGAGGCCACGACCTGCTTGACCTCCTCGCCCATCGCGGCGAAGAACCGCGCGCAGCTTTCGGCCGAGCGGTCGACCTCCTGCGGGGTGAACTTCTTCAGCCCGTGCTCCTGCGCCTGCTCGGTCGTCTCGATCTGGGTCGCGATGCCGACGTGGCAGGTGTCGAGCTGGCAGCCGCGGCAGATCGTGCAGCCGAGGCTGACCATCGCCAGCGTGCCGAAGCCGACGCGGTTCGCGCCGAGACAATGGAGCTTCACGATGTCGTGACCGGTGCGATAA
>DASZUW010000066.1:0-2611 GCA_035547475.1 Solirubrobacterales bacterium | reverse complement strand
CCGTGGACCCGGCCGTCCCGCGACGCAGGCCCCCGCCCCGCCGCTTGCCCTCCGCATCTCTCGCTTGACATGTGACTATCTGGTCACCTATTCTTGGAGCCGTGATCGATGACGTGTTCAAGGCCTTGGCGGATCCGACTCGCCGAGGACTGCTCGACGAGTTGTTCGAGCGGGACGGGCAGACCTTGACCGCGCTCGAGCAGCGGTTGCCGATGACGCGGTTCGGCGTCGCCAAGCACCTGAAGGTGCTGGAGGAGGCGGGACTGGTGACGACGCGGAAACGGGGGCGGGAGAAGCTGCACTTCTTGAATCCCGTGCCGATCCGCGAAGTCCACGACCGCTGGGTGAGCAAGTACGCGGAGCCCTGGGCCTCGGCCCTGACCGGGCTCAAACGAGAACTCGAGGAGGAGAACGATGACTGACGAGCAGCTCTACACCGTGGTCGGCGGGCGCGGCACGATGACCGCGTTCGAGATCTACATCAAGACCAGCCCTGAGCGCCTCTGGGAGGCGATCACCGACGGCGAGATGCGCAAGCGCTACAGCTTCGGCGTCGGGATCGAGTCCGACTGGACGGCGGGGTCCGAGTACCGGGCCGGCGTCCCCGGGGTGGTCGACATCTCAAGCGGCGAGAACGTCGAGGTCGACCCCCCGCGGCGCCTGGTGCAGACGTTCGCCGCGCTCTGGAGCGAGGACGTGAAACGCGAGGGCACGACGCGCGTGACCTGGGAGATCGAGCCGGTCGGCGAGGATTCCTGCCAACTCCGGGTGACCCACGACCAACTGGACCCGGACGCCAACAGCGAGATCTGGGGCGGCTGGCCGATGATCCTCTCCGGCCTGAAGACCCTGCTGGAGACCGGGGAGGACCTGACCACGCCGGGCTCGCTGATGTACGCGGACCCGGATGCCTGGGGCTGATCCCGCGTCTCCGTTCCGTCCGTTCAACTGTTCCTTGTGGCCGTATGGCGTCCATAAGGAACAGCCGGCCGGTCTGATCAGTCGCGGACCGGCGGGGGCGTCGCCTCCTCGGGGGAGATGTTGAAGCGGCCCTGGTACTCGGTGTTGAGGCCTTCCCAGGGGCCGGGCGCGTCGGGATCGCCGCCGGGGGGATCGGGCGCGCCATCGAGGGCGGCGGCCAGCGCGTCGAGACAGACGTGCCAGCCGGCTCCGTCGCGCGCCGCCTTGAGGCGATCGTCGAAGGTGTGGAGGAGGACGAGCAGGCAGCCGTCGTCGTGGGGGTGAAGTTCCCAGAGCAGGTGGTCGGGATTCGGCGTCTCCAGCGTCGTCCAGGTGTAGCCGAGCCGTCGCGGCGGGTCCCAGGCCGTCACCTCGCTGTCGGGCAGGTCGGCGACGTGGCCCTTCGGGTCCCAGACGACGCGACCGCCGACCCGCGGCTCGAACTCGGCCGGCGTCGGGTGCCAGGCGAACATCTCGGCGGTGTCGGTGAGCGCCGCCCAGATCCGCTCGGGCGGGTGGGGGAGGACCCGTTCGAAGAGCAGCGCCGGGCAGCCGTCGACTTCTTCCAGGCGGGCGTACTTGTCGGGCATGGGGAGCTACTCCTTCGTCTCGGTGTCGCGGTCGAGGTGCCGTTCGAGCGCGTCCAGGCTGCGCTGCCAGAGACGCTGGTAGGGGGCGACCCAGCCGATCAGATCGGCGAGCCCGGCGGGGCGGAGCTCGTAGATCCGCCGCTGTCCTTCAACCCGCGGCTCGACCAGCCCCGCCTCGCGCAGGATGCGCAGGTGGCGCGAGGCGTTCGGCTGGCTGAGGCCGGTCTCCATGGCGATCTCGCCGACCGCCCGCGGCCCGGCCGCGAGAAGGTCGAGGATCTCCCGCCGTGATCCCTCGGCGACGGCGTCGAAGACGTTGCTTCCCTTCGCGCTCACGCCCCTATTCAATCACAACGTTATATAAGCGCAACCTTGATTACGAGGCCGCCGGCATCACCGGCCGCGCCCTAGTAGCGCTCCAGCGGCTCGCCGTAGACGATCAGACCGTGCAGGACGATCAGGCAGAGGGCGAAGATGCCGAGCGACCAGAACGGGTAGCTGCCGCCGATCGAGAGCAGGGACTCGATCGCGCCCAGGGTCGCGGCGACGATGCCGACCGTGCGGCCGTAGAGGCCGCCGCTGAACAGCGAATAGCCGCCGGTCAGCTGCACGAGGCCGATGATCAGCGTCACCCAGCCCCAGAACCCGAGGCCGAAGACGACGTAGGCCGTCTGGTGATTGAAGAAGTCCGCGCTGCTGATCGCGGCGATGCCGTAGATCACGTTCAGGACCCCGGCGATGAGCAACAGGATGGCGGCGAACATCGCGCGCGCCTCGCCTCTCACTTCCACGTCAATCTCCTTTATCTGGGATCGGGACACTCCGAAACCGCTTGACGGTGCGGTTTTCGGCGGCGCCGGGCGGTCCCCTGCCGCCCGTTCGGCAGACTTGGGGGCATGGACGAGCACGACCACGCCTGTTGCGCGCCCGGCCGCGCCGCGAGCGGGGCGGAGGAGGAGGCGGCGCGCCCCGCGGAGCCGGCCCCCGCGGGCGCCGACCCGGCCCGCGCCGGCGCCCCCACCGACGGCATGGTCCGCCTCGGCGGCAGCTTCCTGATGGGC
>DASZUW010000065.1:0-3823 GCA_035547475.1 Solirubrobacterales bacterium | reverse complement strand
ACGTGAGCGCGCTGCGCGAGCTGTTCGGGCTCGACGTCGAGACCGAGGTCGAGGCCGACGCCGACACGGCGGGCAAGGTCACCGAGCTGCGGCGTCCTGGCCACCGGGGCTGAGGTGCTTGGCCCTGCGGATCGCCACCCGCGCTAGCGCCCTTGCCCTGACCCAGGCCGGGATGGTCGCCGACCTGCTCGGCGGGGCCGAGCTGGTCGAGGTGTCCTCCGACGGCGAGCCGGGCGACAAGTCGCGCTTCGTGCGGGCCGTGGAGCGGGCGCTGCTCGACGGGCGCGCCGACGTCGGCGTGCACTCGGCGAAGGACCTGCCGGGGGAGGAGGTCGAGGGCCTGGAGATCGCCGCGGTGCCGCCGCGCGAGGATCCGGCCGACGCGTGGATCGGGGCCGGGACCTCGCTCGAGGACGCGCCGGAGGGTGCGCGGGTCGGGACGGTGAGCCTGCGGCGCAAGGCGCAGCTCCTGGCGGCGCGGCCGGACATGGAGGTGCTCGACCTGAACGGCAACGTCGACACGCGCCTGCGCAAGCTGGCCGACGGCGACTACGACGCGATCATCCTCGCCGCTGCCGGGCTGCGGCGGCTGGGGCGGGCGGAGGAGATCGGCTTCCGCGTGCCCGAGGACCGGATGGTCCCGGCGGCGGGCCAGGGAGCGCTGGCGCTGCAGGTGCGGAGCGGGGACGAGGAGAGCGCGGCGGCGGCGCGGGCGATCGGCGACGCGCGGGCGTTCGCCGAGCTGCGCGCCGAGCGGGCCTGCTTCACGCGCCTCGAAGCCGACTGCTCCACCCCGATCGGCGTCTACGCCAAGTGCGACGGCGCGACGCTGCGGATCGGCGCCTTCGTCGGCCTTCCCGACGGCGGCGAGTGGATCCGCGACGAGCTCGAGGGCGACCCCGAGGACCCCGAGGCCGCCGGGAGCGCCCTCGCCGAGCGCCTCCTCGGCGCCGGCGCCGCCGACCTCCTCGCCCGCGCCGCAAGGGCCCAAGGTTGATGGGCCGAAAAGTGCGCCATATCGTGGTTTTTCGGCCCATCAACATGGAGGGCGGGGCGTGAGGGCTCGGGGCGGGGTGGTGTACCTGGTCGGGGCCGGGCCGGGGGACCCGGGGCTGATGACGCGGCGCTCGCTGGAGTTGATCGCGAGCGCGGACGCGATCTACTACGACCGGCTGATCCCGCCGGGGGCGCTCGACGGGGCGCGGGAGGACGCGGAGCTGATCTACGTCGGCAAGCAGCCGGGGGTGCCCTCGGTGCCGCAGGCGGAGATCGGCGAGCGGCTGGTCGAGGCGGGGCGCGCGGGCAAGAGCGTGGTGCGGCTGAAGGGCGGGGACCCGTTCGTCTTCGGACGCGGCGGCGAGGAGGGCGAAGCGCTGCGCGAGGCGGGGGTCGAGTTCGAGGTCGTGCCCGGGGTGACCGCCGGGGTCGCGGCGACGGCCTACGCCGGCATCCCGGTGACCCACCGCGACGACGCCTCCGCGGTCGCCTTCGTCACCGGCCACGAGGATCCTGAGAAGGCCGAGACGGCGCTCGACTGGGACGCGCTCGCCGCCTTCCCCGGCACCCTGGTCTTCTACATGGGCGTCAAACGGCTGGGCGAGAACGCGGGCGCGCTGATCGCCGCCGGACGTGATGCCGAGGAGCCCGCGGCAGCGATCGAACGCGGCACCTGGGCCGGGCAGCGGACCGTCACCGCGACGCTCGGGACGATCGCCGAGGCGGTCGAGCGCGCGGCGGTCAAGGCGCCGGCCCTGATCGTCGTCGGCGCGGTCGCGGCGCGGCGCGAGGCGCTCGCCTGGCTCGAGCGCCGGCCGCTGCACGGCCGGACCGTCGTCGTGACCCGGGCGCGCGCCCAGGCGAGCGGCCTGGCCGAGACGCTGCGCGGCCTCGGCGCCGCGGTGGTGGAGCTGCCGGCGATCCGGATCGAGCCGCGGATCGAGAGCGAGGAGGTGCGGCGCGCGGTGGCGGCGATCGCCGACTACGACCTGATCTGCCTGACCAGCAACAACGGGGTGAACCTGCTCTTCGACGCCCTCGCGGCCGCGGGGCAGGACGCGCGCGCGCTGGCCGGCGCGAGGGTTGGCGCGATCGGGCCCGGCAGCGCCCGCGCGCTCGCCGCCCACGGCATCGCCGCCGACGTCGTCCCCGAGCGCTTCGTCGCCGAGGCGCTGGTCGAGGCGCTTGCCGACGTCGACGTGGAGGGCAGGCGGGTGCTGGTCGCGCGGGCGGGCGAGGCGCGCGACGTCCTCCCCGACGCGCTGCGCGAGCGCGGCGCCGAGGTCGACGTCGTCGCCCTGTATGAGACCGTGCGCGAGGCCCCCGACGAGGACGCGATCGCGGCCGCCCAGGACGCCGACTACGTCACCTTCACCTCGTCCTCGACCGTGCGCAACCTGGTGGAGGCGCTCGGCGACCGCTTCCCGGCGCGGGCGCGGATCGTCTCGATCGGCCCGATCACCAGCGACACCGTGCGCGCGGCGGGGCTCGAGGTCGCGGTCGAGGCCGAGCGCCACGACGTCGACGGCCTCCTCGCCGCCCTGCTGGCCGACGCCGCGACGCATTGAGCTTCGGCTCGCCGCATCGGCACTTCCGGCGCGTCAGGTCGACGAACACGGTCGCGCGCGAGCTCGCCGCCGCGGGGGCGCCGCACGGGACCGTCGTCACCGCCACCGAGCAGACCGCCGGGCGGGGACGCCAGGGCCGGACCTGGACCGCGCCACCCGGCGCCGCGCTCCTCTACTCGGCGGTGCTGCGGCCGATCGAGCCGCGCCACACCGTCCTGCCGCTCGCGGTCGCCCTCGCGGTCTGCGAGACCGCCGAGGCGCTGCGACCAGGGATCGAGTGCAAGGTCAAGTGGCCGAACGACGTCCACCTCGAGGGCCGCAAGCTGGCCGGGATCCTGATCGAGGCGCGCCCCCAGGACGGCTGGGCGGTGCTCGGCGTCGGCCTGAACCTGACGATCGCCGAGTTCCCCGCGGAGCTCCGCGACCGCGCGATCTCCCTCTTCGGAAGCGCTCCAGCTGTTCCTTATGGTCGCCACGAGACCATAAGGAACAGCTGGGCGGCGGGGGTGCTGAGTGAGCGCCTGGACGTCTGGCTCGGCGCCGAGGCCGACGCCGTGCTCGCGGCGTGGCGGGAGCGGGACGCGCTCCGCGGGCGCGAGGTCACCTGGGAGCGGGGCAGCGGGGTCGCCGACGGGGTCGACGAGCGCGGCTACCTACTCGTCCGACTCGCCGACGGCGATCGCGTCGCCCTCGGCGCCGGGGATGTTCATCTGACCGGCTTCTGAGTCGGCTTCCGCCGCTTTGGTTTTTTTCGCCGCTTTGCGTTTGGCCGGTTTTTTCGCTTTCGCTTTGGTGGCTTTCGCTTTCGCCGATTTTTTCGCCGCCGTCGCCTTTTTGGCGGGTTTGGCTTTGGCCGTTTTCGCTTTCGCGGTTTTGACTTTCGCCGCTTTGGCTTTGGCGGGTTTCTCCGCGGGCTCCTCCTCCGCGGGCTCCTCCTCCGCCGCAGGCTCCTCCGCGGCGGGCGACTCCGCGGCGGGCTCCTCCGCGGCGGGCGGCTCCTCGTCGGCCGGCTCCTCGTCGGCCACCGGCCCCTTCTCCGCCGCCGCCGCGCGCCGACGTGCGCGTCGTTTCGGCTTCTCCTCGGCCACCGGGTCGTCGCCGTTCGTGGAGACGTCCGACTCCACCACCGCGTTCTCGACGACCTCCGCCGGGGCGCGGCCGGTGCCGTCCTCGCCGTTGCCGTTGCCGTTGCCGTTGCGCTTGCGCTTGCGGCGGCGCTTGCCGCCTTTGGGGAAGTTCCGCAGCAGCTCGCGGGCGAC
>DASZUW010000064.1:0-3952 GCA_035547475.1 Solirubrobacterales bacterium | reverse complement strand
CCACAGCAAACCCATGAGTGGTGGGAAGGCATGAGGAAGACCAGAGGAACCGTGGAGTTCTCGGCGTCTTCGTGACGACGCCTCACCTCGATGACGCCCTCGTGAGCCATCCGTCGCTCCTCGCGTCACCCGCCCGCCTCGGTCCCTCCTCGCTCCCCACGGACGCGACCCTCTCGGCCACGGCCACAGCCGACGCGGGTCGTGGCCGAGAGGGCCGCGTCCCTTCGCCGTCCCTTGATCAGGCCCCGTCAATCCCCCGGGCGCCGGCTTGCGGGGAACGGGGCCCCGGCCATCCCTCGCCCGCTGGAGTCCGATCTACGCCGCCATCATTCGGGCGCGTGTGAAAGCCTGGGCGCTCGATGCCCGCCGAGCGCAACCTGCCCACCCCCGAGGCCGAGGAGATCGTCGGGCTCGCGCGCTCGGTGGCGCTCGAGGAGCTGGCGCCGCGGGTGGCGGCGGCCGAGGAGGGGGCGGAGTTCCCCCGCGACGTCTTCCGCACCCTCGGCGGGCTCGGGTTCCTCGGCATGCCCTATCCCGAGGAGCTCGGCGGGGCGGGGCAGCCCTACGAGGTCTATCTGCAGGCGCTCGAGGAGATCGCCGCCGTCTGGGCCTCGGTCGCCGTCGGCGTCTCGGTGCACGTGATGTCCTGCTACCCGCTGGCCGGCTTCGGCACGGACGAGCAGAAGGGGCGCTGGCTCCCCGAGATGCTGGCGGGCGGGCTGCTCGGCGGCTACTGCCTCTCGGAGGCCGAGGCGGGCTCCGACCCCGCCGCGATGCGCACCCGCGCCGTGCGCGAGGGCGAGGGCGAGGGCTTCAGGGTGACCGGCTCCAAGGCCTGGGTCACCCACGGCGGCGAGGCCGACTTCTACACCCTCTTCGCCCGCACCTCCGAGGAGCGCTCGCGGGGGATCTCCTGCTTCCTCGTCCCCGCCGACGCGCCGGGACTGTCGGTCGGGGCGCCGGAGCGCAAGATGGGCCTCACCGGCTCGACCACCGCGACGCTCGACTACGACTCGGTCCCCCTGCAGGCCGACCGCCTGGTCGGGGAGGAGGGCGCGGGCCTGCCGATCGCGCTGCGGGCGCTCGACTCCGGCCGCCTCGGGATCGCGGCCGTCGCGGTCGGCCTCGCCCAGGGCTCCCTCGACGCCGCCGTCGCCTACGCGAGGGGACGCGAGACCTTCGGCCGGCCGATCGTCGAGCACCAGGGGCTCGGCTTCCTGCTCGCCGACATGGCCGCCGCGGTGGACTCGGCGCGGGCGGTGACCCTGGAGGCCGCCCGCCGCCGCGACCGCGGCCTGCCCTTCTCGCGCCAGGCCTCGGTCGCCAAGTTGGTGGCCACCGACGCGGCGATGAAGGTGACCACCGACGCCGTCCAGGTGCTGGGCGGCTACGGCTACACCAAGGAGTTCCCGGTCGAGCGCCACATGCGCGAGGCCAAGGTGATGCAGATCTTCGAGGGGACCAACCAGATCCAGCGCCTGGTGATCGCCAGGCACCTGGCCCGGCAGGGCTGAGGGAGGGAGGAGGGGAGCGGATGCGGGTCGAGGGCTCGGTGGCGGCGGTGTTCGGAGGGGCCTCGGGGCTGGGGGAGGCGACGGCGCGGCGGCTCGCCGCGGGCGGGGCCAGGGTGCTGGTCGCCGACCTCGACGCGGGGCGCGCCGCCGCGGTGGCGGCGGCGATCGACGGCGCCCACGTCGCCTGCGACGTCGCCGAGGCCGGGTCGGTCGAGGCGGCGGTGGCCGCCGCGGGCGAGCTCGGGCCGCTGCGCATCGCGGTCGACTGCGCCGGCATCGCCACCCCGACCAAGCTGGTCCGCAAGGGCAGGGCGACGCCGCTCGAGGCCTTCGCCAAGGTCATCGCCGTCAACCTGCTCGGCACGATCAACGTGCTGCGCTGCGCCGCCGCCGCGATGGCGGAACACGAGCCCGTCGCCGACGGCGACCGCGGCGTCTGCGTCACCACCGCCTCGATCGCCGCCTACGAGGGCCAGGTCGGCCAGGTCGCCTACGCCGCCTCGAAGGCGGGCGTCGCCGGCCTCACCCTGCCGGTCGCCCGCGAGCTCGCCGCGAGCGCGATCCGCGTCGTCGCCATCGCCCCCGGCCTCTTCGACACCCCGCTCCTCGCCGGCCTCCCGGCGCCCGCCCGCGAGGCGCTCGCCGACTCGATCCCCTACCCGCCCCGCCTCGGCGACCCCGCCGACTACGCCGCCCTGGTCGAGCACATCCTCGCCAACACGATGCTGAACGGCGAGACGATCCGCCTCGACGGCGCCCTGCGGATGGGCCCGAGCTAGCGCCGCCCGCCATGGCCGCCGCCCTCGTGATCTTCGACTGCGACGGGGTGCTCGTTGCTTACCCGCCTGCGCGACGGCTGGCCGGGCGGGTGTTGCGCCGCCGAAGTCGAGCGCGGCAAGCCCGCAGCCGGCTCAGCGGGGCGCGAAGGTCGCCAGGTCCTGGCCGTAGACCGGGCTGACCACGAGCTTTTCGGCGTCGATGGCGCTGGAGACGAAGGTGACCATCTCGGTCGTTCCGAACGGCGCCCAGGGCGCCTCCTTCATCACCTCGCGGTCGAGGCGGGCGTAGGCGGCTTCCTGCCGCGGCCCGAGGGGTTCGCCGTCGAGCTTGGCGATCTGGCGGTCGACGGTCGGGTCGTCGAAGCGCGAGAAGTTGCTGCTCAGCGTCGGCACGATGCTTTCGCCGGAGAGCTGCGGCTGGAAGTAGTCGTTGGGGTGGGGGTAGTCGAGGTACCAGGACGCCCAGCCGGTGTCGAGGTCGGGCGTCGATTCGTTGCCGATGATCGTCGTGTAGTTGGCCGCCGGGACGACTTTCAGCGTCGGTTCGAGGCCGAGTTCGCGCAACACGCCTTCGTAGTACTCGCCCGCCTGTTTGTTCGGCGCGTAGTCGTCGGTCCAGACCGTGACCTTGCGTTCGCGCGGATCCGCCGCGGCGATGAGCTCGCGCGCCTTCTTCATGTCGTGCGGGTAGAGGCGGAACGTGCGGTGCCCGGGCATCGCCGCCGGGAGCACCTGCTGGACGCCCTTCATCATGCCGCCGTAGATGCGTTCGAGCGCCGCCGGGTCGACCGCGTAGTTGACCGCCTGCCGCACCCGCAGGTCGTCGAACGGCGGTCGGCGCACGTTCATCCAGAAGTAGTAGACGTCGATCTGCGGCGTGACCAGGAGCTGGCTGCCCATGTAGCGGTCGCTGAGCTCTGCGTAGCGGTCGGGCGGCGGCGGCTCCTCCATCCAGCCGAGCTTGCCGCGGATGACTTCGTTGACCGCGGTCTCCGCGTTGGCGATCACCCGCACGTCGATCGCGTCGTAGTGGCCGTCGGGGATCCGCGGCAGGCGCGGCCCGTTCGCCTTCGCCCACTCGGGGTTGCGGCGGTATTCCCAGCCCCGGCCGGGCTTGGCGGCGACGATCTCGTAGGGGCCGGTGCCGGGCGGCGGGTCGGCGGAGAGGTCCTTGCGCGGGGTGTCGGCGGGAAGCGGCGCGGCGAAGAGCATCGCCAGCTCGTTGGTGAAGGTGCTGCGCGGCCGCAGCAGGTGGATGACGATGCGCCCGGTCGCGTCGTCGGCCTCGATGCCGGGGATGCCGCCTCGCTTCGTCTTCGAGAACCGTTCGGCGCCGACGATGTCGGTGTAGAAGGGCGTCGCGGGCGAGTTCATCGCCAGCACCCGTTCGATCGTCGCCGGGAAGTCGGAGGCGCGGACCGGCGTGCCGTCGGAGTACCTCAGGCCCCGGCGCAGGAAGAGCGTGTAGGTCCGGCCGCCGTCGCTGATCTTCGGCAGCGCTCGCGCCAGGCCGGGGATGACCTTGGTCCCCGCCGCCCCGTCGGCGTGGGCGTAGGTGAGCAGCGGGACGTAGGTCTCCCACATCGCCGTCCAGCCTTCGACCGAGTAGCTCAGCGACGGATCGAGGTAATCCGGGAAGGCGGCGTAGGTGACGTCGAG
>DASZUW010000063.1:0-5498 GCA_035547475.1 Solirubrobacterales bacterium | reverse complement strand
CCCTTTCAACCTTTTCGGCGATCCCGACGAGTTCCGCGCCCGCATGGAGGAGCTCTCGGAGCAGATGCAGTCCTCGCAGCGCGTCGCCTGGGCCGACAACGCGATCAAGCTGGCGGTCGAGATGACCGTCGCCTCGATCGGCCGGCTCGACCTCTCCGGCACCGCCGACGAGCAGGCGATGCAGGTCCGCGACGCCATCCGCGTCCTCTTCCCCGAGGCCGTGACGCTGGTGCGCGAGGCCCGCGAAGGCCTGAGCTGACCGACGAGCCCAGGCCGCTAACGGCAAGAGCCGGCGTCGACCGGCCCAAAGGTCAGGAGTCTCCGTGTGGAGTTCAGGCGCGCACAGCGCCCGAAGTCGACGCGCGTCGGCGGGGCCGGAGTCCCGGAGCCAGATCCCACGCGTCCGGGTCCGCCCGCCTCGGCGCTAAAGGAGCTCGAAGCGGAGGTCGATCACCGCACCGCTGCGGAAGAGCGCGCCGAGCAGCTCGAGCGGCACGGCGACGACCGCTGCCGGGATCGCCAGGACGACGCTTGCGAGGGCGTCGATGCGGCGTTGCCAGGGCTCCTCGGCGGGTGCGGGGCGGCTCTTGCCGAGCGCGCCGAGCGCCACGTTGTGGCCGAAGGTCACCGAGTTCAGCAGCGTCTGCCAGGTCTGGGCGAAGCTCGCGCGCGGGACCCAGCGCCGCTGCCGCACCACCTGGTCGCGACGCGCGACCAGCCGCCGCGCCGCCTCGACCGTGAAGAGGTAGTGCGCCCCCGGTTCGAGTCCCGCCCAGCCGGCGCCGCCCAGCGAGCAGGCGAGGCTCGCCCGGTTGACGATCCGCGCCCGCTCCTGGTCGCCCAACCGGTCGAGCGCGGCGAGCGCCTCCTCCGTCCCCGCCGACTCGCCGACGATGCCGAGGCCGCAGCTCTCGCAGCGGCGCACCGGGGCGCCGAGGCGGTCCTCCTCGGCAAGCCAACCGAACAGCGGCTCGCCGCACGCGGGGCAGGGCGGGTTGTCCGGGCCGGCCCCCGCCTCCAGCGGGACGACCCGTGCGCGCGTCGTCGATTCATCCATGCGATGTAGCGTACGCGTCCGTGCGAAGGGGCACCCCGACTTGAAACGCCGCAAAGAGGACGTCCTGGCCTGGGAGTCGCGCTGGAGCTTGCCCACCGGCCTCCTGACCTTCGTTGGCGTCATCGCCGGGATCGTTTCGTCGATCCTGCTCTCTGCGCTCAACGGAGACAACTCTGCAGCGCTCCTCGAGAAGGCGCACGAACAGTCATCTTCGGTGTTCATCGGCTCGGTCTTGAATGCGATCGGGTTCCTGCTGCTGCTTGCGCCTCTCTACTTCCTTTTCCAGGCCGCCGCAGCCCGGTCCAGCCGCGTGCGCGCGCAACTCGTTGGGGTGATCATCGTCGCACCGATCTTCTTTGCCGTTTCCGGAGTGCTCAATGGCTTGGTGTTGAGCGAAGCTTCGACCAGCTTCGTCAACGGCGAAGCGATGCCGACGATGACGATGCGCAAGGCGCACGAAGAATGCCTCGAGGAAGAGAGAAACCAGGGTTCAAAGGCGTTCGCGGAAAAGTACGACGCGGGATCGGATCCTCTCAAGGACTGTGAAAAGACCGAACGAGAAGTCGACGCCGCTGACAACGCGCGTGCGGAAGCAAGCCTGACGGCGCCAGCCACCGGATTCGAACTAGCGGCTCGGATCGGGCTCGCCTTTGCGCTTGGCTATAGCTGTCTCTACGCAATGAGAGTCGGTCTCCTCACTCGTTTCTGGGGATCGCTAGGGATGGCTCTCGGGGTTGCCGCGCTTCTGCTTATCCCTCAGTTCACGCTGATCTTCTTCATCTACTTCGGCCTGCTCCTGATCGGGAAACTGCCGCGCGGGCGTCCGCCCGCGTGGGCGGCGGGCGAAGCGGTGCCCTGGCCCACCCCGGGCGAGCGCATGGCCAAAGAACTCGAACCGAGGGACGGCGGTCCGGAGCCCGACGAGGGAGGCGAAGGTCCGGTCGAAGCGCCCGAGCCCGGGGACGCGCCGCAACCGGGCGACGATGGATCGTCGTCGCCGGGCGGCGCGGAGCCCGGCGGCGCGCCGCGGCGCCGCAAGCGCAAGCGCCGCGGCTGAGCCGACAGGCTCCCGCCACGGATCGGCGGGCCCGAGCTTCGGCTAGGAGTCGGCCGGGCGCACGCCCGCGGCGACCCGCTTGCGGTGGTTGCGGATCTCGCTCATCATCCGCTCCAGGCGCGGCTCGCTCGACGCGTCGACGAACTTCATCGCCGCGGCGACGGCGGGGTGGACGGCGGCGATCTGCTCGTGCATCGCCTGGGCGACGGCACGGTAGGTCGGGTGCCCCTCGCGGCCCGAGCGCAGCTCGATCAGGTGCATCGCCTCGCGCGCGTTCAGGTCGAGGACATACCGGATCCGGAACGCGAGGCTGAGCGCGTAGGGGGCGAGCTCGTCGAGCCCGGCGGCGGCGAGCCGGTCGTGCTCGGCGCGGGAGATCTCCAGGGCGCGTTCGAATTCGCCGCCGACCCCCGCTTCGCGCACCTCCTCGGGGATGCCCGCGCCGAGCTCGGGGCCGAGCCGCTGCCACTGGACGGTCAGCAGGCGGTGGCGCTGGAGGTCGCGGAAGGCGCCGTAGTCGGAGACGATCTCGAACCGATAGCGGAGCGCCTCGAAGCCGCGCCCCGGGCGATGGCGGCGATTGACGCGGTCGCCGACGACGGCGGCGAGGAGCGCGCCGCGCTCGTCCTCGCTCAGCGAGTCCACCTTGGCGCGGACGTCCGACTCGGGGACGGCGGCGGACTCATACAGGCAGGCGGCAAGCAGGTCGGCTTCGCTGCCGTCGACGTGGAGGAGGTCGACCGAGGGGGTCGGGTCGACCTCGTCGCGGCGGCCGAGGCCGAGCCGCTCGACCCACTTCTCGGCGCCGGCGCGGCGCTGCTCCAGGTAGGAGATCCACTCGCCGCCGCGATCGGGCCGCTCCACGCGGGACACGAAGCTCGGCATGACCTGCTGGAGCTCGGTGAGGATCATCCCGCCGAAGTCGCGCGCCTCGGGCAGGGGCGATGCCATCAGCCGCAGCAGCAGCTGCTCGTAGGCCTGCCCGGAGGCGTAGATGCCGACGTGGCTCAGCGTCGCCGCGGGCAGGAGGCCGCGCAGGAGGTCGAGCGCCTTGGCGCGGATCGAGCGCCGCCAGGCTGCCTCCGGCTCCTCCTCGCCGCGCGGCCAGCGTCCCGCGGCCCACTCCTCGACCTTGCCGAGCGAGCGCGTGTAGATGACGAAGAGCTCGTCCATCGCGGCGACGAACTCGGGGCCGAGTCCGTCGTCACGGTAGAAGCGGTAGCCGCCGCCGGGCAGCGCTTTGTCGTAGGGGATGTAGCGGGTCGACTGCTCGAGGTAGGCGGCGAGCCGGCCGCGCTGCAGCACCTTGGTGAGGATGTTCGAGACCCACTCGCAGGCGACGTGGGCGCCGCCGACCTGGGCGATCGAGTCGTCGCCGTAGCCGAGGAAGACGCGTTCGTAGAGGCCGGCTGCGCGGGCCCCCTCGGCGGCGTCGAAGGGGCGGCCGCCGGGCGGCATGTCGGCGGCGAACTCGTCGAGATAGAGGCGCCGGACCGAGCCGGAATAGCGAGAATAGCGGGCAAAAAGCGCGCCCTTGACGGTCTCCGGGAGGTTCACGAGGGCGAAGACCGGCCGGTCGAGGTTGGTGAAATGAGGCGCGAGAAGCGCCCTCTCCTCGGGGGTGAATCGTTCGGCCGGGTAACGCATGGGTCGGCCATCGTACGCCTCCCTGTGGACGGGCCCACGGGGGCCGCTCGGGGACCCGGTGCCGCGCCTCGGGCCGGCGTCTCGGTGGGTTGGCGAGACCCCGATCGAATGTGTCAAAAGGCCTCGGAATGTGCCAATTTCCCCCGCTTCGTGCCAATTCACGCGCGTCTGCTTGACCCGGCGCGGGCCGCCCGCTTGGGTGGCGCCATGCGGATCACCGCCCTCGCCCTGCTGGCTTTCGTCCTCGCCGTCGCGCCCGCCAAAGCGCGGCCGACGGCGATCGCGTCCATGGGCGACAGCTTCATCTCGGGCGAGGGCGGCCGCTGGCTCGGCAATGGCTCCGAACCGTTCGGCACGCGCTCGGGGACCGACCGCGCCGCCTACGGATGCGGGGTGCTGGGTTGCGCCTACGACCCGGCGCGGATCTACGGGGCAAGCGAGGCGAACGATTGCCATCGCTCCGACGTGGCGCCGATCTAGAGCGCCCCGATCGACGTCGACGCGAAGGTGAACCTGGCGTGCTCGGGGGCGAAGGCGCGCGACCTCTGGCCTGGCGAGGAAGGCGGCACGGCGCACTTCGGCGAGCCGCCGGAGGCCGACCAGCTCGCCGCGCTGGCACGGCGCGACGACGTGCGGATGGTCGTCGTGACCGTGGGGGCGAACGACGTCGGGTTCGGCGAGCTGGTCGCCGAATGCGCGGTCGATTGGGCGCGCAGCCCGGAGGGCGAACAGGCGACCTGCCACGGCGACGCGGAGGCGCGCGTCCGCGGCGCGCTGCCGGCCGCGAGGCGGAGGATCACCGCTGCCTTCCGGGGCGTGCGGCGGACGATGCGGGGCGAGGGCTACGCCCGTGGCGACTATCGCCTGGTCGCGATGGGATACGCGTCGCCCTTTCCCGCCGGAAGCTGGTTCCGGTATCCCGAGGACGGCTGGAGCAGGCTCACCGAAGGCGGCTGCCCGGTCTGGAACGCGGACGCCGACTGGGCCGCGAACCAGGCGACCGTCGATCTCGCCGAGGCCCTCCGGGCGGCGGCGCGGGCCACCGGCTCGGAGTATCTCGACCTGACCGATGCCTTCGACGGCCACCAGCTGTGCGATCGCCGCTCCCGTCGGGTCGGTCCGGAGGGCCCCTCTCCGCTGAGCGCCGAGTGGTTCCGGCGCCTGTCATTCACCCAGGGCTCAACGCGCGAATCCCTCCATCCCGACGCCTACGGCCAGAAGGTCATGGGTGCCTGCCTGGGCCTCCTCTTCGACCGCCTGCCGGGCGACTACGCCTGTGCCGACACACCGGGCGAGTGGCTCGGCGGCGTGCATCTGGAGGCGGTGGCCCCGTGAGCAGGTCGGCAAGTGACACCTTCGTCCGGCGAAGAGATACGAAAGTGTGTCCTATCGAGGGGGCTGCGCGAGGTGCGCTCAGCTTCCTTCTCGATCCTGCGGTTGTCCTTCACACCAACCACCCTGGGCGGCGGGTGGGGGCGGGGCCTTCATCAGCTCGACGCGGTGGCCGCCGGGGGCGGTGGCCAGGGCGCGGGGCTCGCCCCAGTGTTCGCGACGGCGTTCGACCTCGAAGCCATGCTCTTGAAGGCGGGCGAGGGTGGCATCGATGTGGGGGCAGACGACGGCAACGTGGGCGCGGGGCGGGACGGTCGGGCGGTCCTCGTGGAGGAGGTGGATCTGGGTGCCGGCGCACTCGAGCCAGGTGAAGCCGCCGTCGAAGGGGTCCGGCACCTGGACGAA
>DASZUW010000062.1:0-2927 GCA_035547475.1 Solirubrobacterales bacterium | reverse complement strand
CACGGTTCGCGTGGGCCGTCCACCGGGGTTCGGGCGCGGGCGAGTGCCTGACCTCCATCTGAGAGAGAGCAAGGATTCGAACGGTCACGCGGGCGTCGACCGTCGGGACGCGGCCACCGGGCGCCCGCGCCGACGCGCGTCGAGTTCTGGTCGCTCAGCGACCAGAACTCCACACGGAGGCTCCTGACCGATCGGACGGCCCGCCTCCTGTCGGATCCCCGTGCGGGAGACGCCACACCTCGGCCCGGGCCGGGCCGCCTCGTGACGAAGGCGCCGCGAAGGCGCCGGGGACGTCACGCCTCTTCGAGCCTTCCGTCACATCTGGGCCGGAAAAGAGGGGCCCCGGAGGTGCGGGCGACCGGGGTTTCCCCATGCGTAACCCAGGTCGCCCGCGCCTGCGTGCGTGTTTTGCAACACGGACCGAAGCGTGGAGATCCCGGCGTCTTCGTCACGACGCCTCATCTCGGTGACGGTTCCGTGCGTCGTCCGTGGGCCTTCCGTCCGTCTCCCGTCACCCCTGCGGCCCCGGTCCCTGATCCGCTCCCCGTGGACCCGGCCCTCTCGGCCACGGCCACAGAAGACCCGGGCCGTGGCCGAGAGGGCCGCGTCCCCCGGCCGTCCATCGCCCGCCCCTGCGTCGGTCGAAAGCCCCACATCCCCCGCCCGTCCCGCGACCCGCTCGGCGCACCCTCGCCCGCCCACTTCCGGCCCCCGGCGCACCGCCCGGCTCAGAGACGGCGCTCGGTCTCCGGGTCCGGCTCGCCGGCGTAGAGGCGGTCGAGGACGGCGTTGAAGATTGGCTCGTCGGGGGCCGCGCGGGCGAAGAGGGTCATCGAGGAGCGGACCTTGAGGGCGTCGATGGTGCCGAGGATCGAGGTGGCGGAGGCGGTGGGGGTGGCGAGGAGCGCCTCGGTGGACTCGCGCAGGCGGGGGCCGAGCAGCGGGTGGGCGAGGTAGGCGCGGGCCTCGTCGAGCGAGCGGATGGCGTAGGCGTGGGACATCGGGCTGGAGCCGAGGCCGGCGATCTGCGGGAAGACGAACCAGATCCAGTGGCTCTGCTTGCGTCCTGCGCGGATCTCCGCGATCGCTCGGGCGTAGATCGCGGCGTCTTCCTGGGCGTCGACGAAGCGGCGGAGGTTGAAGGGGTCGTCGTCCACGCGTCCAGACTACGCGGGGACCCGCGGGCGCTGTTCCCTATGGCGCTCAGGGCGCCATAAGGAACAGCTGGGCGCGAGGCTACGGACCCCAGGGGCCGGGGCCGACCGGCTGGGGCGGCGGGCCGCCGACACCTGCGGCGCCGAGCACCGGGTTGATCGGGGCGCGGCTGTCGGCGAGGCCGGGCTGGGCGGCCGCGAAGCTCGCCGCTTCGCCGTTGGCGGCGCGGATGGCGCCCGCCGGCTGGGCCAGGATCGAGTCCACGGCGCCGCGGTAGGCGGCGGCGATGCGGGTGAGGATCCCGGGGTCGACGACGCTCGGCAGGTCGGCCGCCGTGTGGAACCAGAGGCTGGCGCTGTTGACGGAGATCTCCGGCACCCCGGCCTGCCAGGCGTAGACCTGCTCGCCGCCGCCGGAGACGTGCATCGGCGTGTTGGCGATCGGCTGGCCCGCCGCGGCGAAGGCGGAGACCGATCCGTCCACCAGCAGCGGGTTCTCGGAGTCGTGGAGGCCGAGCCCGGCGGGCGGCACCGGCGTCACGCTGATCGAGCCGTCGGGGTTTTCGACCCCGGTCGGCGCGCCGAGCGAGGCGCCCAGGTGGACGTAGGCGTCGGCGTCGGTGAACCAGCCGCCCTTGGCCTCGATCAGCGCCTCGAGCCCGAGGAAGCCGACTTCGTGGCCGGTCGTCGCGAGGAAGACGAGCGACTCGGGCCGTCTGCGGGCTGAGGCGCGGGAGGCTCTCGCGCCGACCGGCGCTCCTCGCTCCACGATAGTCTGCGCGAAGATGATCTGCGCGCAGACTGAATTGAGGAGGGCGTATGTGGAGCTTTGAGCACGCGGTGGAGGCGGACGCCGACGCGGCGAGGATCTATCGGGCGTGGGCCGACGTCGAGCGGTGGGGCGAGTGGAACGCCGACATCGAGCGGATCGCGATCGACGGGCCCTTCGCCGCGGGTGCGACGATCGAGATGACCCCGCGCGGCGGCGACCCGGTGCTCCTGCGGATCGTCGAGGCGCGCCCGGACGAGTGCTTCGTGGACCGGGCCGAGCTGGACGGGGCCCTCGTCACCACGACCCACCTGGTCGAGCCCGCCGCCGAAGGCAAGGTGCGGATCGTCTACCGGACGGAGATCTCCGGTCCCGCGGCCGACGAGCTCGGGCCGCGCCTCGGCCCGGCGATCACCGGCGACTTCCCGGCGACCATTGCCGCGCTCGTCGACTACGTCGGATGAGCGGTCCGCTCCAGCCCGCCGAGAGCCCTGGCTTCCTCCTCTGGCGCGCGACCCTGCGCTGGCAGCGTTCGATCGCCGCCGTCCTGGCCCCGTTCGAGCTGACCCACGTCCAGTTCGTCCTGCTCGCGTGCGCCTGGTGGGCGAACGAGCACGACGAACTTCCCAACCAGGCGGCCCTCGCCCGCCAGGCCGGGACCGACGTGAGGATGACCTCCCAGGTGCTCCGCGCCCTGGAGGCGCGCGGCCTCCTCGAGCGCCGCCCGGACGGCGACGACGCCCGCGCCCGCACCATCGTCGCCACCCGGAAGGGCAAGGCCCTGGCCCCGAAGGCGATCGCCGCGGTGGAGGCCGCCGACGCCGAGTTCTTCGCCGCGATTCCGAAGGAACGAGCCATTCACTTCCTCTCGGTGCTCGCGGGTGGCTGAGGGGGGCGGAGGCCTCGCGGCTGAGGTGAGGGGACGGCGAAGGGTCCGCGGCGCGGCCGAGGGACGCACAAGGGACCCGGCCCTCTCGGCCACGGCCCGGGTCGGCTGTGGCCGT
>DASZUW010000061.1:0-2690 GCA_035547475.1 Solirubrobacterales bacterium | reverse complement strand
CCCGAACCCCCGCCCCCGGGCGCCAGCCTCCCGCCCCCGGGCGCCAGCCTCCCGCCCCCCGGGCGCCAGCCTCCCGCCCCCCGGGCGCCAGCCTCCCGCCCCCCGGGCGCCAGCCTCACACCGCCCGGCGCCCGCGCGCGGAGCTCCGCCGCAAGCCCCCGAGCCGCCGCGTCCCTACGCCGCCCCCCGCAGCCTCGCCGCCAGACCGGAGTAGCGGCCGCTGCCCTCGCCGCGCCTCACCGCGGCCGCCAGGGCGGCGGAGTCGCCGACCAGAACGCAGTTGCGCCGGGCGCGGGTGATCGCGGTGTAGAGGAGCGGGCGGGTCAGCATCCGGGTATGGGAGCGGTGGCAGACGGCGACGATCACCGGCACCTCGCAGCCCTGGGCCTTGTGGACCGAGATCGCGTAGGCGAGCTTCAGGGTCGCCGTCTCCGAGTAGGGCATGACCAGGGTCCCGCCCTCGTCGGTGTCGACGACGATGGATTCCTCGTCGGGGTCGTCGCGGCGCAGGAAGACGATCGAGCCGTTCATCAGGCCGAGCTCGTGGGAGTTGCGGGTCTGGATCAGTCGGTCGCCGATGCGGAAGCGCTCGCCGATCGCCTTCTTGCCGTCGGGGTTGAGGCGCGCCTGGAGGCGCTCGTTCAGCGCGTCGATCCCCACCGGCCCCCGATACATCGGCGCCAGCGTCTGCACCTCGCGGATCGGGTCGACCCCGAAGCTCTCCGCCGCCCGCTCGGCGACCACCTCGACCACCGTCTCCAGGGCCCGCTCCGGCGCCGGGCGCTCGATGAAGAAGAAGTCGCGTTCCTGGTCGGGGCCGGGCTCGAGGTGGGGCGGGCGCCCCTGGTTGATTTCGTGGGCGGCGGTGGTGATCATCGACTTCGCCGCCTGGCGGAAGATCTGGGTGAGGCGGACGACCGGCGCCGCGCCCGACTCGATCAGGTCCTCGAACGGTTTCCCGGCCCCGATCGGCGGCAACTGGTCGGCGTCGCCGACGAAGACGACGTGGGTCGTCTCGGCCAGCCCTTCCAGCAGCACCTCGGCGAGCCGCAGGTTCAGCATCGAGGACTCGTCGACGATCACCAGGTCGACCGGCAGCGGCCGCCCGGGCCCGAAGCCGGGGTCGCCGCCGGGGATCCATTCGAGCATCCGATGGATGGTCTGCGCCTCGTGCCCGGTCGTCTCCTGGAGGCGGCGGGCGGCGCGGCCGGTCGGCGCGCAGAGGGCGATCTTCGCCCCCGCCGCTTCGGCGGCCGCGACGATCTCCTTGGTCGCCCGCGTCTTGCCGACGCCGGGGCCGCCGGTCAGCACCGAGACGCGCGAGGCGAACGCGCCGCGCACCGCCGCCCACTGCTCCGGCGTCACCTCCTCGTCGGGAGGATCTTCGCCCGGGTCGTGCTCGAGGTGGGGCGGCGCGGCCAGCCGGCGCGCCACCGTCGCCGCCACCGCCCGCTCGCTCGCCAGCGTCAGCTCGCGATAGACGCGCCCGGTGCCTTCGTCGTCGACCAGCCCGCGCGCCGCCGCCAGCACCGCCGGGTCGGGGACGAGGCCGATCAGCTTCGCCGTCCGCGCCGCCAACTCCTCCATCGGCAGGAAGCTGTTGCCCGCCGCTTCGGCCTCGCGCAGCGTGTAGACGGCGGCCGCCTGGGCGCGTTTGTCGGACTCCGGCGGCACGTCGGCGGCCAGCGCGATCTTGTCGGCGCGGGCGAAGCCGACGCCCTCGACCTCGGTCAGCCGGTAGGGGTCCTCGTGCAGGATCGCGAGCGAGCGCTCCGCGTAACGGGCGTGGATCGGCGCCGCCAGGTGGGCGAGCCCGTGGGGGGCGAGCTGGACGTGGAGCTCGCGCACCGCGCGGCTCTCGTGCCAGGACTGGGTCGCCGCGGCGGCCTGATCGACGCTGACGCCCTTCAGCGCCTGGAAGGTCCGCTGCGGATCGGCGGCGATCACCCGCAGCACCTCCTCGCCGTGCTCGTCGACGAGCCGTTCGGCGCGCTTGCGCCCGATGTGGCGCAGGGAGGACAGGTAGGCGACCTGGCCCTCGCGGTCGGCCGGGTCGAGCGGCAGGGCTCCCTGGGCGCGGAGCTGGCGCCCGTAGCGCGAGTGGGTCTGCCACTCGCCGCTCACTTCCGCGCGGTCGCCGGGGCCGAGGTGGGCGACCGGGCCGACCAGCGCGAAGCCGTCACCGCCGCCGGTCTCCTGCACCTCCAGCACCGCGTAGCCGTCGTCCTCGGCGCGGAAGATCACCCCGAGGACCTCGACCGTGCCGCTGTAGGAAGCGGCGTCGGCATCGAACAAGGTGGCGGAGCGCATCACCCTCCCAAAGCTAGCCGGCCGCGAGGCGGGACGGCTCCGTGTACCGTCGGGTCGTGGCAAGTTGGGGAGAAATCGAGCGCCTTGCGCCGGCCCTTGCGCGCAACGCGCGAGCTCTCCTCGACGCCCACGTCCACAAGACGCTGGCGACGCTCCGCGCCGACGGCTCGCCGCGGATCAGCGGGATCGAGGCGAAGTTCGTCGGCGAGGACCTCTGGTTCGGCTCGATGCCGCGCTCGCGCAAGAACGACGACCTCGCCCGCGACCCCCGCTTCGCCCTCCACAGCGGCTCGATCGATCCGCCCGCCTGGGAACGCGACGCGAAGGTCGCCGGGGTCGCCCTGGAGATCGAGGACCCGGCCCGCAAGCGCGAGATCTTC
>DASZUW010000060.1:0-1846 GCA_035547475.1 Solirubrobacterales bacterium | reverse complement strand
CGTGACGCAGGACCTCGACCAGCTCTGCATCAACACGATCCGCACGCTGTCGATCGACGCGATCCAGAAGGCCAACTCCGGCCACCCCGGGACCCCGATGGCGATGGCGCCCGTCGCCTACGCGCTCTGGCAGCGCCACCTGCGCTTCGACCCCGAGGACCCGATCTGGCCCGGCCGCGACCGCTTCGTCCTCAGCGCCGGCCACGCCTCGATGCTGCTCTACTCGCTGCTCCACCTCGCGGGCGTCAAGGCGGTCGACCCCGACTACGAGGTCGTCGGCACCGAAGCGGTCTCGATGAAGGACATCGAAAGCTTCCGCCAGCTCGACTCCAAGGCGCCCGGCCACCCCGAGTACCGCTGGACCTCCGGGGTCGAGACGACCACCGGCCCGCTCGGACAGGGCGTCGCCACCTCGGTCGGCATGGCGATCGCCGCCAAGTGGCTGCACGCGACCTACGACTCCGACCAGTCCGACCTCTTCGACTTCGACACCTACGCGCTGGCGGGCGACGGCTGCCTGATGGAGGGGGTCTCCGGCGAGGCCGCGTCGATCGCGGGCCACCTGCGCCTCGACAACCTCTGCTGGATCTACGACAACAACCACATCACGATCGACGGGAATACGAAGCTTGCCTACGAGGACGACGTCGCCGCCCGCTTCATGGGGTACGGCTGGAACGTGACCCGGGTCGGCGACGCCAACGACCTCGCGCTGCTCGACCGCGCCTTCGAGGAGTTCAAGCGCGAGACCGAGCGCCCGACGCTGATCATCGTCGACTCCCACATCGGCTGGGGCTCGCCGCACAAACAGGACACCGCCGCCGCCCACGGCGAGCCGCTCGGGGAGGAGGAGGTGCGCGAGACCAAGCGAGTCTACGGCTGGCCCGAGGACGCCCAGTTCCTCGTCCCCGACGGCGTCCGCGAGCACTTCGCCGCCGGCGTCGGCAAGCGCGGCGCCGAGGCGCACGCCGCCTGGATGCTGCGCTTCGAGTCCTTCAAGGCGGAGTCCCCGGAGCTCGCCGCGCAGATCGACGCGATGCAGCGCCGCGAGCTGCCCGAGGGCTGGGACGCCGCGATCCCCACCTTCGACGCCGACGAAGCGAAGGGCATGGCCACCCGCAAAGCCTCGAACAAGGTCGAGAACGCGATCGCCGAGAACCTGCCCTGGCTCCTCGCCGGCTCCGCCGACCTCACGGACTCCACCTCGGTGCGCCTCACGACCGACGGCGCCGCCGACTTCGAGCCCGGCAGCTACGCGGGCCGCCAGCTCCACCTCGGCATCCGCGAGCACGAGTCGGCGGCGATCGCCAACGGCCTCTCGCTGACCAAGCTGCGCCCGCTCTGGTCGACCTACCTCACCTTCTCCGATTACGCGCGCCCGGCGATCCGCCTCTCCAGCCTGATGGAGCTGCCGATCGTCCACGTCTTCACCCACGACTCGATCGGCCTCGGCGAGGACGGCCCGACCCACCAGCCGGTGGAGCAGATCGCCTCGCTGCGCGCGATCCCCGGCCTCGACGTGATCCGCCCCGCCGACGCCAACGAGGTCGCCGAGGCCTGGCGCCTCGCGATCGACCGCCGCCACCAGCCGGTCGCGCTCGTCCTCACCCGCCAGGACGTGCCGATCCTCGACCGCACGAAGTACGCGAGCGCCGCCGGCACCCGCCGCGGCGGCTACGTCCTCGCCGACCCGCCGGACGGCGACCCCGAGGTGATCCTGATCGCCACCGGCTCCGAGGTCGCCCTGGCGGTCGCCGCCCACGAGGAGCTGACCGCCTCCGGAGTGCGCTCGCGCGTCGTCAGCCTGCCCTGCTGGGAGCTCTTCGACCGCCAGGACCAGGCCTAC
>DASZUW010000059.1:0-6711 GCA_035547475.1 Solirubrobacterales bacterium | reverse complement strand
GCTGGAGCTGGCGCTCGCCTCGGGCGCCCTGTGGGAGGACTTCGCCGCCGAGGTCGAGGCGGCCGGGGGAGGGGAGACCGGCTTCCGCCGCTGCGGTGCGCTCCACGTGGCGCTCGACCGCGACGAGGCGGGCGAGCTGCGCCGCGAGCACGACCTGCAGCGCGAGCTCGGCCTCGAGGCCGAGTGGCTGACCCCGACGCGCTGCCGCGAGCTCGAGCCCGGCCTCGTCCCCAACTTCGTCGGCGGCGTGCTGGCGGCGAGCGAGGGCGCGGTCGACCCCCGCGCCCTGGCGCGCGCCCTGGCCGCGGCGCTGCGCGAGGCGGGCGGCGAGCTCCGCACCGGCACCGAGGTCGTCGACGGCCTCTGGGACGGCGAGCGCCTCGTCGGCGTCCGCACGGCGGCCGGCGACGAGGTCCGCGCCGACGCCGTCGTCCTCTGCAACGGCGCCTGGTCGGGGCAGACGCCCTGGCTCCCGGACGAGGCGCGGCCGCCCGTCCGGCCGGTCAAGGGAGAGACGGTCGAGCTGCGCCCGCGCCCGGGCGGGGACGCGCCCGCCTCGCGCATCGTCGCCTCCGAGCGCGTCTACCTGGTGCCGCGCCCCGACGGCCGCCTGATCGTCGGCGCCACTCAGGAAGAGCGGGGCTTCGACACCGTCGTCACCGCGGGCGGCGTCCACGAGCTCCTGCGCGAGGCCTACCGCGTCCTCCCCGACGTCGCCGAGATGGAGTTCGTCGGGGCCGTCGCCGGCCTGCGTCCCGGGAGCCCGGACAACCTGCCGCTCGTCGGCCGCGGCGCGGTCGAGGGCCTCGTCCTCGCCACCGGCCACTTCCGCAACGGCATCCTGCTCGCCCCGCTCACGGCCGACGCGGTGGCCGCGACCCTCGCCGGCGACCCGCTCCCCGCCGCCATCGCCAACGCCGACCCGCTGCGTTCGTCGATTGTCCCGAATACGGCAACAAGCGACGAACGCACCGCCGCGGGAGCGCCGCGATGAGGGTCGAGCTGAACGGGGAGACGGTGGAGCTCGCCGACGGGGCGACGCTCGCCGAGGCCGCGCGCGCGGCCGGGGCGCCGGAGTCGCGGCGCGGGGTCGCGATCGCGCTCGACGGCGAGGTCGTGCCGCGCTCGGAGTGGGAGACGACGCCGCTCGCCGACGGCGCCGCGGTCGAGGTCCTCGCGGCGATCCAGGGCGGCGCGGAGACCTGGACCCTCGGCGACCGCGAGTGGTCCTCGCGCCTGATCGCCGGCACCGGCGGCTTTCGCTCGCTGGAGCAGATGGAGGCGGCCCTTGCCGCCGCGGGCACCGAGATCGTCACCGTCGCCCTGCGCCGGATCGACCCCACGCAGGAGGGCTCGGTCCTCGACGTGATCGACCGCCTCGGCCTCTTCGCCCTCCCCAACACCGCCGGCTGCTACACCGCCCGCGACGCCGTCCGCACCGCGAAGCTCGCCCGCGAGGCCTTCGGGACCGACTGGATCAAGCTCGAGGTCATCGGCGACGACCGCACCCTCTTCCCCGACGCGGTCGAGCTCGTCGCCGCGGCCGAGCAGCTTGTCGCCGACGGCTTCACCGTCCTCCCCTACACCAACGACGACCCGATCCTCGCCCGCCGCCTCGAGGCCGTCGGCTGCGCCGCCGTCATGCCGCTCGGCTCCCCGATCGGCTCCGGCGCCGGCATCCGCAACCCGTACAACATCGCGATCATCACCGAGCGCGCCGCCGTCCCGGTCATCCTCGACGCCGGCATCGGCACCGCCTCCGACGCCGCCCTCGCGATGGAGCTCGGCTGCTCCGCCGTCCTCGCCGCCTCCGCCATCTTCGGCGCCGCCGAACCCACCACCATGGCCCGCGCCCTCCGCGCCGCGGTCGAATCCGGCCACCTCGCCCGCGCCGCCGGCCGCATCCCCCAGCGCACCTACGCCGAGCCCTCGACCGCCTACGAGGGCATCCCCGACCTGTCCTGACCCTGGCCGGCGAATCTCTGGTTGCCGACCACGGACAGGAGCCGCAGCCGCTCGGCGTGCTCGCTGCCCGGCGCGGCGGTGAAGATCACGAGCCGCTCGGTCTCGTTCTCCGCCGTCAGGATCTGGCAGTCGAGCTCGAGCAGGCCGACCGTGGGGTGGATCAGCCGCTTGCGGGTGTCGCGCCGGACCCCGACCTCGTGCCGCTCCCAGAGCTCGGCGAACTCGGGGCTCTCGGCCAGCAGGCGCTCGACCAGCTCGTTCGCTTCGGGGTCCTCGCCGGCCCGCCCGTGGACCGCGCGCAGCTCGGCGACGTAGGTGCGTGAGGTCAGCTCGTGTTCGTCGGCGGGGGTGTGCTCGCGCGCCCGCGGGTCGGTGAACCAGCGGTAGTAGTTGCTGCGGCTCGGGCCCCGGTAGACGCTGTGGTCGCCGAGCAGCGCGATCGCGAGCTCGTTCTGGGCGAGCGTGACGGCAAGGTCAGAGGTCACCTGCGCGGGCGTGTCGAGGTGGTCGAGCGCCCGCAGCAAGGCCGGGGTCACGTGGTCGGAGCGGACGCGCCGCGGCGGCGGCTCGTAGCCGGCCAGGTTGAAGAGGTGGTCGCGCTCGTCGAGCGTCAGGCGGAGGGCCCGCGCGAGGGCGGCGATCGTCTCGCGGGACGGCCGCGACCCGCGCCGCTGCTCGATCCGCGCGTAGAAGTCGGTCGACATGCTCGCCAGCGCGGCGACCTCCTCGCGGCGCAGGCCGGCGGTGCGCCGGCGGCGGCCGGCGGGCAGGCCGACGTCGTCGGGGCGCAGCGCTTCGCGGCGCCGGCGGAGGAAGTTGGCGAGGTCTTCGCGGTCCACACCGCGAGTATGCGACATCGCCCTCCTCGCAGCCAGGGACGGCCGGTCCCCGGCTACGGCGACCTCTTGTCGCGTCGATCCGACCGTCGCATCCTCCCTCGCGCCCCATCCACGCGAGACGAAAGGATCCCACGTGCCCTCCACCCAGCGCATCGCCCTGATCACCGGCGGAAACCGCGGCATCGGCCGCGCGACCGCCCACGCCCTCGCCGCCGACGGCGTCGACTCGGTCATCACGTACCGCACCCACCGGGAGGAGGCCGAGGCCGTCGTCGCGGAGCTCGAAGGGCGCGGGCGCAAGGCCGCCGCGATCCGGCTCGACACGGGTCGGAGCGCCGAGTTCGACGCCTTCCTCGCCACCTTCACCGACCGCCTTCGCGACGTCTGGAGGCGCGACACCTTCGACCACCTCATCAACAACGCGGGCAACTCGTCGGCCACCGGCTTCGCCGAAATGACCGAGGAGGAGTTCGACCGCCTCGTCGACATCCACTTCAAGGGCGTCTTCTTCCTCACCCAGAAGCTCGCCGACCGCCTCGCCGACAACGGCTCGATCGTCAACATCTCCAGCGGCCTGGCCCGCATGTCGATGCCGAAACGGATCGCCTACGGCTCGGTCAAGGGCGCGGTCGAGGTGATGACCCGCTACATGGCGCTGGAGCTCGGCCCGCGCGGGATCCGCGCCAACGTCGTGGCCCCCGGCGCGGTGGCCACCGACTTCAGCGGCGGCATCGTCCGCGACACCCCCGCCTTCCAGCAGCAAATCGCCGAACACACCGCCCTCGGCCGCCACGCCGTCGCCGACGACATCGGCCCGGTGATCGCCGCGATCCTCAGCGACGCCAACCACTGGGTGACCGGCCAGCGCATCGAGGCCTCCGGCGGCGTCGGCATCTGAGCCCTCCGCCCGCCCCCTTGACCAGCCCGAGCCCGTATCATTGCCCGCGGCTGCGATTTGTACTCGGCGACTGGCGATCCGGCCCTACGCCCCTGTAGCTCAGTTGGTTAGAGCGGCGGGCTTTTAAGCGTCAGCCTATTTTGAGCGGGCCGAGCCGGAAGAAGGTCAGCAAAGGTCAGGAAAAGTCCCTGAAGGTCCTGATTTTCGACCTTTCATTCCTCGGATCGAGGTGGCCGGCCCCGGGTCTTGCCCCCGGTCGGAAGTCGAGCCTTCACAGAACCCGACACCTCCAGCACCTCGGCCACCGAAGGGCAGCCGCCGCCCTCGCAACACGACTCGATCTTCTGGCGGCAGTCCTGACATCACCAGGCCGAGCGCATCCAGAAGCGTCGATGGGCCGATGGCAGGCGGTTTCGCACTCCTGGTCGTCGGCGTCTCGGGCGCTTCGGCGCTCGCGCCCGCTTGCGTCGGGGTCTCTCGACTCCCGCCACTGCCTGACTCTCCTCCGCCCCGACGGCGTCCGTCGCCCTGAGCCTGGCGGCTGCCCGCCGGCCCTCCAAGGCACCGCTCCGCGGGCCTCGCTGATGCGCCCTCGCTGACGCACGGGTTCCGGGCCGGCGTGACACCGCCGTGCGGCTCGGCGACAGCCACCGTCGAGCCCAATGAGGCAGCGATGACCACCACGACAACCGGCACCGGGACCTGTGACCCCAGGGTCGAACTGGGTCGCTACCTGGCCGAGGAGGGCGAGCGCGTCCTCGTCGGCCGCCGCATCGATGGCGAGGTCTTCGTCACCTACTACCGGCGCTGCGCCGCCGAGCTGGGCGTCTGCCCGATGAGCCCCGCCGGAGTCGCACGCTCGCTGGGCGACGCGGCGTGAGTGGGCTCGGGGCGATGATCGATCTCGACACCGGCGATGTCCACCGGGGCCGCGACCCACGCGCGGGCTACGATCCTCCCGAGATGGCGACTAGCGAGGAGACCCTGATCACCGAGGCGGGCCGTCGCCTCTCCGAGGCCGCGCCCGAGGCGCGGGTGATCCTCTTCGGCTCACGTGCCCGTGGCACCACCCATGCCGGATCGGACCTCGACCTCCTCGTGATCGAGCCGAGGCGAGGGACCCGCCAGGCCGAGTTCGTCCGCCTGCGCAAGGCTCTCGGCGAAATCGGTGTCCCCGTCGACCTGCTCGTCTATTGGACCAGCGAGGTCGAGCGATGGGGCGGGGTCCCGGGCACGTTTCTGAACGGGGTCCTGAAAGAAGGCCGTGTCCTCGCCGGGGGATGACCTCACCGCGATCTCGCGGACCCTCGCCCGCAAGGCGGGTGATGACGCGACGGCTGCCATCGAGTTCTCGGGCAATCCCGACATCTCCGACGAGATCATCGGCTTCCACGTCCAGCAGGCGATCGAGAAGTGGTTGAAGGCGCTGATCGCCGCGGGTGGCGAGGCGTTCGAGCACACCCACGATCTCGCCCGGCTCCTCTCGCTGGCGACCGATGGCCGACCCGCGCCGCCGGTGGACACCGACTACCTGCTCGCCATGACCCAATACTCGGTGCCGCTGCGCTACGAGGACCTGCTGGACGCCGAGCCGCTGGATCGTGAACGGGCGGTCGCGCTCCTTCTTGCCGTCCGTGGGTGGGCCGAGGGGCTCCTCGGAACCGACTGAACCCGGCGCATCATGCCGATGGTCGCGGCAGCTGCGGGTGAGGAGGTACGCCGATAGGGAGCGGCAGGGGCGGCCGAGCTCCGGTCCGATCTTCAAACCGATGCGGACCGCCGCCGATGGCGTGGAGGGCAGCGCGGATTCGGACATCGCGCTGCCTCGCGCTACCGCCTGGGTCTCTGGGGCAAGCTCGGCCACGACGACCTCGTCGAGCTCGTCGTGGCTCTCGGCGGTGGCGTCCCACCAGGCCCGTTCGTAGCCGGCGATGTCGGCCAGGTCGACCAGCGGGCGCAGCCCGTCGATCATCAGGAGGTAGCTCCGCAGATGCCAGGTCGCCCGGGTGTTCCCGTCGATGGACGGGTGGACGTCGTCGACGCGGACCGCCAGGGTGTTCGCCTCGGCCACGATGAGCTCGACCAGCTCCAGGTCGTCGGCCGGGCCGTGGCTTTCCGCCTCCAGGCCCAGTTCTCGCTGGCGCCCTGGACGGCGGGAAGGATCGTCTCGACCTCGACGGCGGTGCCCTTGCGGTTCAGGACCATCTGGGTCCGGAACTGTCCGGCGTCTGCCGGGAACGTCGTCTCGAACCATCGGAAGTGGATTTCCCGGACGAGCGTAAGGTCGACCGGCCACGGATCCTCTGAGCCGGCGAG
This sequence comes from Solirubrobacterales bacterium, assembly GCA_035547475.1. Lineage (GTDB taxonomy): Bacteria > Actinomycetota > Thermoleophilia > Solirubrobacterales > 70-9 > VAYN01. The sequence continues at coordinate 693 of DASZUW010000059.1, read as the reverse complement.
CGCCTCAAGCCAACGCAATACGTTCTCTCCGCTGTGCTGGATCTCCTCGACGGTCGCGAGCGCGTCGTGGTCGAACTCGGCCGATGCCTCGACCGCTCCCGGCACGATGGGCTCGGTCGACTCGCCCGGTGTCTACGCTCGCAGCGTGGTGTCCGCGCCGGCCTGCGACTTCGACCCATCGGCGAGCCGCATGGCGGTCAAGCGGACCGTGCGATCTCCTCGTCGCTCAGGGCAAATCGAGCGCAGCCGTCGCCCTGCATCCGATGCCGGCGATCGGCCGCGAGCATTCTCAGCTTGTCGCGATCATGGGGCATGTCTCCTGGGGTACTCCGGAGACGTCGATGCCTGCTCGCCGTCGGAGGACTTGTCGTCCATGAGGCCGCTCAAGGCGACCGCCGGTGACCTGGTACCGGCTCTTACGAGTGCCTGACAGCGCCCTGCTTTCTGCATCCCGATCGGATTTCATTTCCCAGAGCCCGATCTGCCTCATCCCGGGCGAATCCCTAGAATCGTCAGAGGCCGCGATTGCGCTTGAGAATGCGCGATCCGGTCTTTCTGCCCCTGTAGCTCAGTTGGTTAGAGCGGCGGCCTTTTAAGCCGCGCGGCGCGGGTTCGAGTCCCGCCGGGGGCATGTCCCTCTTCTGGTACGTGGTACGAGTCGAATTCTAGCGCCGAATGGCGCCTCGATCCGCC
>DASZUW010000058.1:0-11580 GCA_035547475.1 Solirubrobacterales bacterium | reverse complement strand
GGCGAGTCGGCGCGGCCCGTCGTCGGCTGCGCTTCGAACGAGGCTTCGAAGGGAGACGCCGGGCAGTCTTCGATCGTCAGCGGCGTGCCGTCGGGGTCGGTTTCGAACCCGAGTTCGCTGAACGCCCCGGGCGCCTGCCAGGAGTCGGCGCGGACGTCGAAATGAAGCGGCGCGCCGGTGCAGGAGGTGGGGTTCGTCATCAACGGGACCTTCGGCCCGGAGAAGGGCAGCGGTTCCCCCGGGGCGAAGCCGCCGCGGGGCCACCTTTCGGCGTCGTGGGAGGCGGCGCCGGGCACTCCCCACAGCGTCAGTTCGGTGTCGCCGAGCGGCAGCGTCTGGGAGATGTTCCCGATGTTCGAGCGCAGGCGATATTCACCGTTCGCCGTGACTTCGGAGTTGATGAAGACGACGTCGCTCAGGAGGTTGAACGCGAACTGCCCGGCGACCCCCTTTGGCGGCACCATGTTGTAGACGGGGAGGCGGTTCGGCGACGGGAAGCCACCGATGTAGCTGGTGACGGTGGCGACCCCGACCTGGGTGTCGGGTTCGCAGTTGGCGGTGAATTTGAGTTCGTAGATTTCCCCCTGCGTGCACTTCCCCGTCGCGGTGGGATTGCCGACCAGTCCCGGCGGCAGCATCACTTCCACGTCCTTGGGGTTGCCATTCGGCATTTCGCCACCGGAGGCCGTTTCCGACTTCTTGAAGGTGATCGCGACGTCGAGGTCGGGGTGGGCGCCGGCCGTCAAGAGCGGTTCGCCCGTGGGCCCGTCCAAGGAGCCGCTCACCGATTCGATGCCGAACGGTGCCGCCTGTGCCAGGGCCGGCGACGCCGCGAGGGCAGCGAGGATCCCGATCAGGAGAACGATCGTCGTCTTGCGGTGGATGCGGGTCATCGGCTCGTCCTCCTGCAGCGCGTGGCTTCGGTGTTCAGTCGTTTGGCGTCGCGGCGCTCGCGGCTCGCCTTGCCGCGCAGGCGCTTCGCCGTCGCGCGGGCGCGGCGGGCGTGGCGCCGCGTGAGGCGCCGGGCCTTCCGTTCGAGCGCGGCGGCGCGCCGCTTCGCGGCCCGCGCCGCCCTCGGGTTGCCCGCGCAGAGCGGGGCGCCTTCACCGCCCGCGGCCACGCTGCCCGGGGACATCACGGCCGGCGCTTCCGGTGCGGCACCGCGACACCCGTCGCCTTCGCATTGGGAAGGCTCGCCGGGCGGCCACTGGGCCGCGAGCCCCCCGTCTTCCCGAGCGTCGTAGAGGTCCACGCTCGCGTCCACGTCCTGCTTCACCAACGCCTGGTTGGTGAGGAAGAAGACGTTCTTGCCGTCGGGCGTGGCGTCGCCGAACCGGGCGGGCTGTTCGCCGGTGCCGGTCGAGATCAGGCTCCTGACCCCTTCCCGCCACTCGTACACGTCGTCGATCCCGTTCACGTCCTGGGGGAGCAGCCGGTTCGGCGTTTCCATGAAGACGGCGCCGTCGTCGAGGACCGCGCGCGGGAATTCGTCGCCGAACCCCGTTTCGTGGTTCTGCTGGCCGCCGAGGTTGGAGGGACCGTCACCGGGGCCGTCGCAGCTCGCGCAGTGGAGGGTGCCCGCTTCGTAGTCGAAGAGGTAGACGTCGAGGCAGTCGCCTTCGATGTTGCTGTAGGTCGATTCGGTGGGGCAGTTCGGGCTGCTGACGTCTTCCCCGTTCAGCGGGGAGTAGGAGGCGAGCGCGAGGTAATGGCCGTTCGGGCTCGCCTCGGACTCGATCGGGCCGCCGAATTCCTGATTGCCTTCCGCCGTCTGCGCGATCCACTTCGTCGTCCCGTCGTGCCAGGCGTAGATGTTCGTCGCGCCGAAGGGGGCCGGCGTCGCTCCCGCCGCCAGAGCCGCCCGCGCGGTGAAGTAGACGTAGGAGCCGTCTTCGGCGGCGGCCAGGACCTGCTGGACTTCCGGACCGACGCCGCCGACGCTCGGGGTGAGGTCGACCGTTTCCCCGGTTTCGACGTCGCGCAGGTAGAGCGCTTCGGTCCCCGAGGTTTCGGCCGTCGGCGTCAGGTTGGACCGACTGGTGAAGTAGACGAGCGAACCGTCGGCGCTGGCGATCTCGAGCTGGCCGGACGCCATCTGACCTTCCTGTGGGGTGCCCGGCTGGTAGGCGGAGATCGGAACGGTCCTCGCGCCGTCTTCGCGCATGTAGATGAAGCCGGTGCCGAACGTGCCCGTCTGGAAGAAGACGCGCGATCCATCGGCGGAGACCGCGTGGGAGTAGGGCGTGCGCGTGACGGTGTTGGCACCGGTCCCTTCCCCGGCCGGAAGTTCCTTGTTGACGAGCTGCGGGCCGCCGCTGCCCAGGAGGTAGAGGTTTTCGAGCCCTGCGGGGGCGTCCGGGGTGAGCTGCTGCTGCGTGTGGACCAGGATCGTCCGCCAGTCGGCCGAGCCCGCCGCGAAGAAGCCGCCGGTGGCACCGGTGACGTTGTTGAAGACGGTGAGGCCTTCCGAGGCGGAGAGCAGGGTGCGGGCGCCGGTGAGGTTGTCCCGCAGGTAGACGTTCGATCCACCCTGGATCGCTCCCGGGGTCAGCGCCATCTGGCTGGCCTGCAAGGTCTGGTCGAGGTCCGGGGAGCTGACCGGGCTGCCGGAGAGGAGCAGCTGGCCGGTGTTTTCCTGCGGCGCGTCGACGCTTTCCGTCGACCAGTTCGAGCCGCGACGGGCGACGTAGGCGTTGCCGAGCGTGCTGGCCTTGGCACCCGCGAAGGCGGCGCTCGAGTAGAAGAGGACGGCTTCGCCGGAGGGGGCGCTGCGCACGCTGAAGACGCTGTTGACGTTGCCGCCGTCCTTGTCGACCGGCGAGACCATCTCGTAGGCCCGGCACGCGGGGAGCAGCGCGGACGGGCCGGCGCGGAGCGCTTCGTTCGGGCATCCGGCCCCGTCGGCCGGCCCGGCCGCGAGCGCGGCGGGAAGGCAAAGTACCGCCAGCAGTACTGCGAAACGCCTCATAACCCCTCTTTCCCTGTCTATCCCTGTCGCCGGCGAGTCCGGCGTTCCCTGTTCTTGCGCCCGATCGCTCGGCGAACCGCCGTGTCAGGGCGTGGGGAACATATACATGACCGTATCCTTTAGTCAAGTTGGTGGTGACTGCTGGGCGCACCGGTGTCCTACCCAGAGGTGCGGTTTGGCGCTCTGGCGCGCCAAATTCACACCTTGACACGAAGTTGTGCCATACAGGCGCGTATCTGGGGCGTACCAATGCCGGTATAAGGCTGGTCGTCTATGGTCGCCTCATGCTGAGGACGCCCTGGGGGGACGCTGACTCGCTGCGGGAGCGGCGGCTGCCGCCCGGCCGCAGCGGCGATCGGGACGCCGCGCGGCGCGAGCAGCGAGAGCGTCTGCTGGCGGCGATGGTGGCCTGTTGCGCCCAGAAGGGATACGAGGCGACCTCGGTCGAGGATCTGCTGCGGGTGGCCGGGGTGTCCCGCGCCACCTTCTACGAGCAGTTCGACGACAAGTCCGACTGCTTCCGCGCGGCCGAGAGCGAGATCGTCGCCGGGGGGATCGCGGCGATCGCCGACGAGCTCGGCGGCGAGGGCGACCCGGTCGCCCGCCCGCAGGCGGCGCTGGCGGCGTTCGTCGGGGTCATCGTCGCCCAGCCGGCCGCCGCGCGCCTCTGCCTGATCGAGTCCTATGCGGCCGGTGAGGCCGGCATGGAGCCGGTCCGGCGGGCGATCGAGTGGGCGGTGCTGCTTGCCCGCGACGCCGTCGAGCTGATGCCCGGGCGGGCCGGGATGCCGCGCGAGCTCCTGCGCGGGATCGTCGCCGGGATCTACCAGGTCGTCTACGCGCGGCTCTTGGAGGGGCGCGAGGGCGAGCTGCCCGACCTCGTGCCGGAGATCTGGGACTGGGCGATGAGCTTCCCGGCGCCGCCCCGGCCGCTGCGCCGGCCCGGGCGGCTGATCGTCGCGCGCCCGGTCCCCGAGGCCGCGCCTTTCGCCTCCTACAGCCCCGAACAGCGGATCATCCGCGGCTTCGCGGCGGCGGTCGCGCGGAAGGGCTACCCGGCGACCACGATCGCCGACATCGCCGCCGCCGCCTCGATCTCGCAGACGACCTTCTACGAGCACTTCGACGGCAAGGCCGACGCGCTCGCCGCGGCACTCGACTCGAGCGGCGCGCAGCTGCTCGCCGCGGTGATGCCGGCGGTGCGACGGACCGAGGACTGGCGCACCGGGGTGCGGATCGGCTTCGAGGAGATCTGCGGGTTCTTCGCCGCCGAGCCGGCCTTCGCCTCGCTGCGGATGGTCGACGTCTACGGCGCCGGGCCGGAAGCCATCGCCAGACGCGACGCGACCGGGCGGGAGATCGTCACCGGCCTGATGAGGCCGCCGATCGAGCGCGGCGGCGAGCCCTCCCCGCTCGTGGTCGAGGCGACGGTCGGGGCGATCCTCGGCGTCTTCTTCGACGCGATCCGCGCCGGGAAGGTCGCCGAGCTCCCCCGCCTCTCCCCCGTCCTCACCTACTTCGCCCTGGCGCCCCTGATCGGCGCCGACGAGGCCTCCGAGGTCGCTACCACCCGCGCCCGCCCCCGCTGACGATGTTGATGGGCCGAAAACTCAACCATGTCTTGAGTTTTCGGCCCATCAGCCTGAGGGGGTCTGGGGGATTTCGCGGAGCGGGGCGTTGGCGCGGGTGCACGTGGGCTTCAGGGGGGCCGTGACCTTCCAGACCGTCACGCTGCCTTCGCGGAAGTACGGTTGCACGCCGCCGGCGCCGCGCAGCCAGCGGGCCTCGGGCGAGGTGATCGGCTTGCCGGGGTGGATGAAGTTGAGGAACGGCGAGGTGACGAGGTAGTCGAGGTCGGCGGCGTTGACCGCTTCGCGGAAGCCCTGGCAGGTGGGGATCGCGTCGAAGGCGCCGTGCGGACCCGGTTCGCCGAGGTAGATCACGGTGTTGGAGAGGTCGGGGCCGTAGAAGCCGTAGCCCGCGAAGCCCGCGGTGGTGCCGGCGAGGCCGATGCGCGAGTCGTGGACGCCGCGCGCCCAGCGGTAGGCGTCGTCGAGGTCCATGCCCGGGATCGAGGTGTCGGCGCTCAGGTTGGCGAAGCGGTGGTTCAGGTAGTGGCGCTGGACCGGGTAGCCGAGCGCGACCGCGGCGACGGCCAGCGCCGCCAGCGCGGCGGCCACGAGGCGGCCCGGGAGCCCGTCGCGGCGGGCCAGCCAGATCAGCGTCGGCACGGCGACGAAGACGATCACGAAGGCGAAGGCGAAGAGGCGGGCGTTGTCGTGGAGCGCGTGGTCGGGGCGGTCGGTGACGAGGTAGACGACGGTGAGGGCCCCGATCAGCCCCCACTGGCGCCGCGGCCCGTCGAGGAACCGCGGCAGCGGCGCCAGCACGAGCGCCGCCAGGAGCGCCGGGATCACGTAACGGATGTTGATCGCGAAGCCCACCGGCGCGCCCTCCGCCCCGGCCGCCCCGAGCGGCGTGAAGAGGTAGGCGACGAGGCCGAAGAGCGCGCAGCCGCCCAGCCAGCGGATCAGCCTGTCGCGGCCGGAGAAGATCGCCACGAGGCAGGCGGCGACGGCGCCGACCAGGACCAGCGGCCAGAGCGCGCCGAACGCGTCGTGGACGCCGGGGGCGAAGTAGTGGCGCCAGACGCCGGTGTCGGTCAGGTAGTGGGAGATGCTGTAGCCGGGGCGGCCTTCCTGCAGGCGCTCGGGGTGCGGCGGGGAGATCGGGCCGAGCTTCGTCACCTCGGGGATCGGGCTGCCGGAGACGATCAGGTTGCGCAGGTACCAGTAGCCGCCGCCGAGGAGGCCGGCGCCGAACCACCAGCCCGCCGCCTTCCACCGCCTGCCCGACGGGGCGAGGACGATGACGGCGACGCTGAGCGCCGCGGCGATGGCGAAGACGGTGAGCCGCGTCCCGGCCGCGAGGCCGACGGCGAGGCCTGCGGCGGCGAGCGGCCAACCGTGGAGCGCCCGCCGGTCGGCCGGCTGCGCGTTCCAGGCCTCGACCAGGATCGCGATGCCGGCCAGGAGCAGCGCCGCCGCCATCAGGTCGTTCTTGGCGGCGCCCGGCTCGCGCACGACGAGGGTGTGGCAGCCGACGAGGATCGCGGCGACGATCGTCGTCGCGACCCCCCGCCCGTAGGGCCGCCCGACGCAGTAGGCGGCGAGGAAGGCGACCGCCAGCCAGCCGAAGTTGACGAAGAGGCTCAGCGTGTCGCGGCCGGTCGCGAGGATGCCGACCGCGTGCAGGAGCTCGGAGTTCTGCGGGTAGAACCAGTTGACGAACACCGTTTCGATGTGGTGCATCCCGGTCGTCGAGTGGGACCGGAAGATGTCCGCCGAGAACGGCATGTGGTACCAGAGCGAGTCGAAGTTGAAGATCCCCGCGTCGAGCGCGTGCTTCGCGGTCACCGCCCAGTCGAAGGTGACGATCGCGATCACGGCGATGGCGACGAGCGCGGCGAGGATCCCGGGGTCGACGCCGCGGGCCGTCTGGCCGCCGCCCTGGCCCTGCGGGACGAGGAAGCGCACGGCGAGGGCGACGGCGACCAGCGCGAGCAAGAGCGCCCCGATGTAGAGGAGGCCGAAGGTCCCGAGGGCCTCGCTCACCGCGATCACCAGCCCGACCGCGACGATCGTCTCGACCAGCCGCGCGGGCGCCCCGCGCCACCCGGGCAGCAGGCGCGCGCGCAGGAGCCACGCCGCGTACCCGGTGGCGAGCGCCAGGACGGCGAGCTGGCCGGCCCCCAGGAGGTAGGAGCCGAGGCTAGGCACGGGCGCTCAGTTCAGGCCGTGCAGCACGAACGGGGTCTCGCCGTCGGCGATCATCCCCTGCTTGCGCGCGATCCCCTCGACGATCGCCGCCTCGTCCGCCGTCTGGACGGCCTTGTGGAGGCGCTTGTTTTCGCGCAGCAGCTCGTGGAATTCGGCTTTCGCCGCGGTCGTCGACCGGTAGGTCTTGAAGAGGTCGATGGCCGGGTTCAGGTAGCTGTAGGCGACGGCGAAGAGGACCAGCACTAGGGCGATCCGGCCGACCCGGTCCCACTTGATGCGGCTGGGCGAGCGGCGGGCGCCGGGGCGCCGCGCGCCGGGGCGCCGTTGCGGGGGGCGACGGTTCGAGGCCATGCCCGCAGCTACGCTGCCGGCCGCCCTTCTCCTTCATTAAGGGGCGCCCCCCGGCGCCCTAGGCGCGGCGTTGAACGAATGCGTTCAGGCCGGGGAACTCGGCGGCGGCGCCGAGCTCCTCCTCGATCCGCAGCAGCCGGTTGTACTTGGCGACGCGATCGGAGCGCGAGGGCGCGCCGGTCTTGATCTGCCCGGCGCCGGTGGCGACGGCGAGGTCGGCGATCGTCGTGTCCTCGGTCTCCCCCGAGCGGTGCGAGATCACCGCGGTGTAGCCGGCGTCACGGGCCGTCCGGATCGCCTCCAGCGTCTCGGTGAGCGTGCCGATCTGGTTCACCTTGACGAGGATCGAGTTGCCGACGCCGAGCTCGATGCCGCGCCGCAGCCGCTCCGGGTTGGTGACGAAGAGGTCGTCGCCGACGAGCTGGACCTGCTCGCCGATCGCCTCGGTGAGGAGCTTCCAGCCGTCCCAATCCTCCTCGTCCATGCCGTCCTCGATCGAGACGATCGGGTACTTCGCGCAGGCGTCGCGCCAGTAATCGGCCATCTCCTGGGACGAGAGCGAGCGGCCCTCGTGCTCGAGGACGTAGGCGCCCCCCTCGTAGACCCCGCTGGTCGCCGGGTCGAGGGCGATGAAGACGTCGGAGCCGGGCTCGTAGCCGGCGGCCTCGACGCCCTCCAGCACCGCCTGCAGCGCCGCCTCGTTGGACTCGAGGTTCGGGGCGAAGCCGCCCTCGTCGCCGACCGCGGTGGCGAGGCCGCGCGCGCCGAGGCTCTTCTTCAGCGCGTGGAAGACCTCGGCGCCGGTGCGCAGGCACTCGGAGAAGCTCGCGGCGCCGGCGGGACGACCATGAACTCCTGGAAGTCGACCGAGTTGTCGGCGTGGGCGCCACCGTTCAGCACGTTCATCATCGGCACCGGCAGGACGCGCGGCTCGCCGCCGCCGTAGAGCTCGGCGAGATAACGGTAGAGCGGCTGCTCGGAGTCCGCGGCGGCGGCCTTCGCGGCGGCCAGCGAGACACCGAGGATCGCGTTGGCGCCGAGCCGCCCCTTGTTGGCGGTGCCGTCGAGCTCGATCATCGTCGCGTCGAGGGCGGCCTGCTCGGCGGCGCGGGCGCCGGTCAGCGCCTTCGCGATCTCGCCGTTGACGTTGGCGACCGCCTTGGTGACGCCCTTGCCGACCCACGGCTCGCCGCCGTCGCGCAGCTCGACCGCCTCGAACTCACCGGTCGAGGCGCCCGAGGGGACGGCGGCCATGCCGCGCGCCCCGGACTCCAGCGCGACCTCGACCTCGACGGTCGGGTTGCCGCGCGAATCGATGATCTGCCGGGCGTGGATGGAGGAGATCGTGCTCATAGGACGGCGATCCTATGGGGCGGCGCCACTTCGACGCGGTCTGGCCGGTGGGGCGCTATTCGCCCTTGCCGGACGATTTCCCGCCGCCTTTGCTCGCCGCTTCTTCGGCGGGTTTGGCGGCCGCTTCTTCGGCGGCTTTCTGGGAGGCTTCCGTTTCGGCGGAGCCTTCGCCGCCGGCCGCGCCTTCGGCGCCTTCTTCGCCCGATTTCGACGCTTCTTCGGGACGCGGGCGCTGAACTTTCGGTTCGCCTTCCGGCAGGGCCAGGCTCACGGTGCCGGGGAGCGCGGGTTTGGTCTGCACCACCGGCGCCGGGCATTCTTTCGCCGGCGTTTTCGGGTTGGCTTCGTAGCAGGCTTCAGGCGCTTCGGCGGGATGGCCGGTGCCCTTGTAGTTGGCGCACTGTTCGATCACGAAGCCCGACGCGCAGTAGCTGCGGCTGATCCACTTCGCCTGGAAGCCGGCGACCCACGAGGAGAAGAATTTTTCTTCCTTCTGCGCTTTCAGCGTGCCTTCGATCGTGGTTTTGACTTCGTCGAAGGTCTGCACTTTTTCCGGGTGCAGCGTCACGACTTCCAGCAGGAGGTAATTTTTTTCCTGTTTGACCGGGCCGATGAGTTCGCCGGTCGCCGCACCGAAGATGTCTTTTTTCAGCGGTTCCGTGAGGAATTCTTCGGAGATTTCTTTCTGGAGCCCGGCCTGCGCGGCGGTCGTCGGCGAGTATTTCTTCGTCACCTTTTTCCAGCTGGCTTCCGAGTTGTCGGCTTCCAGCGCTTTCTGCGCGGCTTCGACTTCTTTTTTGTTTTCGTTCACGACCACGCGAACGTCACGCGACGGTTTTTTCGTGAACTGCGTGGCCTTTTCTTTTTCGTAGTAGGCCTTGAGTTCTTCTTCGCTCAGCGCCGGGGTTTCGCCTTTGATCTTTTCTTCGATCTTTCTGGAGAGGATCTGAAGTTCGATCTTGGAATTCACGTCTTCTTCCGTGAAGTGGGATTCCTTCATGAATTCCTGGAAGGCTTTTTCGGTTTTGAAGCTTTCTTTCTTGATTTTCTTCAGTTCCGTTTCGACTTCTTTCGGGGTCACCTCGATGCCGAGTTCTTCTCCCTCGCCGAAGATCCAGGCGGCGTTCAGCATTTCGCCGACGGCCGATTTGCGCAGTTCTTCGGCTTTTTTGGAGCCTGCTTTCGGCGGTTTTTTCAGGCCTTGCTGAGCTTCCTGCTGTTCGACCGATCGCTTGTAGTCGGCCATGCTGAAGACGCCCTTGTCGGCGGCGACGTTCGTCACCTTGGCGACGTCGCCCTTGGGGACGCTGGGCGCGCCCAGGCCCTGGGCCACCGCGAAGATCACGAAAAGCGCGACGAAGACGACCGCGAACAGGACCAGTCCGACGCGCTGCGCGCGGCTCGCGCCCCCGCCCCGACCGGTCTGCGGCGCACCCGATCTTTTCGGCCGGCCCCTGCCGCCCCGTTTATTTCGCCCCGATTTGGCTCCCACCGACGGGGCAGCATAGTGAAAGTTGCGGCGACGCGGTTAAAGATCCACTGAGCGCAGCGAACCTCGCGCCGCCAGGCACTTGACCGGTTGGAGTGACGCTCCCGGCATCTTCGTCACGGGACCGCGCAACGTCCGACATCCCACGCGCGCGGGCGCGGCGGAAGGACGACCGTCTCATCGGTCAGGAGTGTCCGTGTGGAGTTTGGGCGTGCACGGCGCCCAAAGTCGACGCGCGTCGGCAGAGGCCGCCGCGGCCGCGGCGAAGTGGTGCCGATCCACCCCTCAAGCTGCCGCCGGCTCCGCGGCGCGCTTGGCCTCGCGCAGCGCCGCCGCCAGCGCCAGCACCGCCTCCAGGCGTTCGTCGGGGTCGCCCGGCACGCGCAGCGAGGCGGCCTGCTCGCGCCATTCGTAGAGCGCGCCCTCGACCTGCTCGGAGAGGACCCCGGCGCCGGTCGAGTCGAGTTCCACCCCGGTCACGGTCAGTTTGCCGCCGCGGAACTCGACCGCGCGCGCGCCCGCCAGGCCCAATTCGATGCGGGCGCGCTGCAGCTTCAGCAGGTTCTCGGCCTGCGGCGGGAGCTGGCCGAAGCGGTCGTCGAGCTCGTCGGCGATCTGGCGCAGCTGGCCCGGCTCGCGCGCGGCGACGATGCGGCGGTGGATGTCGATCTTCGCCGCCTCGAAGGGCACGAAGCTGGCGGGCAGGTAGGCGTCCACAGGCACGTCGAGGCGGACGGGCTCCGGCGCCTCCTCGCGCTCGCCCCCCTCCCCGGCGGCCTCGGCGACCGCCTCGTCGATCATCTGGCAGTAGAGCTCGAAGCCGACGGCGGCGACGTGGCCCGACTGCTCGTCGCCGAGCAGGTTGCCGGCGCCGCGGATGTCGAGGTCGCGCATCGCGATGCGGAAGCCGGAGCCGAGCTCGGTGTGGTCGGCGAGCGTCGAGAGGCGCGCCGCCGCGTCCTCGGTCAGCGCCTCGGCGCTCGGGTAGAGCATGTAGGCGTAGGAGCTCTCCTTGGAGCGCCCGACCCGGCCGCGGATCTGGTAGGCCTGGCTCAGCCCGAGCTGGTCGGCGCGCTCGACGATCAGGGTGTTGGCGGTCGGGATGTCGAGCCCGGACTCGATGATCGTCGTCGTCACCAGCACGTCGGCCTCGCCGCGCAGGAAGGCGAGCATCGTCTCCTCGAGGGTGTGCTCGTCCATCTGGCCGTGCGCTTCGAGGAAGCGGGCGTTCGGCACCAGGCCGCGGAGGCGCTCGGCGACCTCGAACAGCGAGTCGATCCGGTGGTGGAGGACGAAGGCCTGGCCGCCGCGCTCCACCTCGCGCGAGATCGCCTTCTTCACCAGGCCCTCGTCGTAGGGGCCGACGTAGGTGCGGACCGGGCGGCGGCCCTCGGGTGGCGTCTCGATCACGGAGATGTCACGGAGGCCGGCCAGGCTCATCTGCAGCGTGCGCGGGATCGGCGTCGCCGACATCGCCAGGACGTCGACTTTCAGTTTCAGCTGGCGCAGCAGCTCCTTCTGTTTGACCCCAAAGCGCTGCTCCTCGTCGACGATCACCAAGCCCAGCTCCTTCGCCCGCACGTCGCGCGAGAGCAGGCGGTGGGTGCCGATCAGGATGTCGACCTTGCCCGCCTCGAAGT